>JBFLZW010000011.1 GCA_040755755.1 bacterium
AGAACGAGCTGCTCGCGGTAGGTACCGGCCCTGACCAGGACCGTATCACGGGCCTGGGCTGCATCAATGGCCGCCTGGATGGTTTTATACTGGCTGGTGGGAACCACCAGGGTGCGGCAGGGCAGGGTGAGCCAGTTATTGAGCACCTGGGTTATAACTTCCATCCTGGCCTGGTTGAATCCAGGCAGGCAGTAGAACTGGCCGTACTGACCTCCTGCCGTGTTCACCAGAATGATGTTGTCCGACTGATAATTCTCACTGTCTTCGGCAAATATCTCATCGACCCGCCAGAAGGACATATGATGCCAGTCCGAGGAGAGGGCGTCGATCAGCAGATGATCGTAGCGCAGTGCGTATTGGGCTATGTATTCGGTAAACGAGCTGATATCGTAATCTCCATCCGGATCTTCATAATCCCTGACCGCCGTAGTCGGCTCCTGGAGACCGCCGCCCCGGCACAGACCGGGTGAGGACACGTCAAGGACCTGGCTTGCCCCTTTGGCCTCTGTGCTGTAATCCAGCTTCTTCCCATCGGTCTTTACCGAACTGCCAAAGGGCTCGGATCCTGTCCAGATCAGCATGTTGCCGTTCTCCATCCATTTCTCGGCCAATGATCCGTCAACCTCTCCCCCGTAAATAAGAGCAGGGCACAGATCGATAATTATCAGCACATCCAGCTTGCCGTTTTTCAGGCGCTCCTCGATCCAGGCATCCAGGGAATCGACTGTTCCCTGGTTATATCCGCTGAATATGGTCTTTGAGGTCAGGCCAAGATGATTGAAGATATAATTGGCACAGGACTCCTGCTCCTTCAGGCTCATCATCCCCTGAAGCTTCGGATAATAGATGGCCACTTCACCGAGGGACGCTGCTGCCGCCAGGAGCGGGCCACCGCAGGAGCCCGGAAAGACAGGAAGGCCCAGCATGAGTAATGCGGCGATGCAGGTAAAAATGACCATGCTGATCGAAACCGCTTTCCTTTCTCCCCCGCCTGTTATTTCTCTGCTGCTGTCGCTGCGCCTTCCGCTGGCGCCGCACCTGCGTATGGCATTACTCTTGTTGCCCGTGTGATTGAGTACTGCAATCTTTCCCCATCCTGTGACTTTCATCATTAATCCCCCTTTTTGGTTTATGATAGGCGTTATACTTAATAGACGCTATTGTCTGGCTTTTTGTTACTATTGCGATGGCACATGGAAAAATGATCTCCCCGCAGAGACGCAGAGGCGCAGAGAATAACCGAAAATGATATCCTCAGCGTCTCAGCGTCTCTGCGGGAGAAATACAACACTGCTGCTGTGTCGTCTTTCCCATAAGAGCGGGGGGCTTATGTTATCTTCCCCGTTTCCGTGCCAAACCAAAGAAAGGAGCATGGGCTGCCCGGAAAAAGGGAGGATCATGCTGCAAGATTGGAGCCACCAGGGGATGAGGGGAAAATACTTTTTCCAGAAAGTGCCGGGCTGATGGCCGGATATTTTCCCCCTGGGAGATAAACCCCTTATACAGGCTGAATGAGCAGCCTGCCTCACCCTCATCCTCATCCTGATCATTACCCGGTTCATAAGCCTGACTGCCGTCATCCTGTTTCCGGCTGTCACCTTGTCCTTTATCATATTCCTCACAATCTGGCCCGGTGGCAGCCAGCTCATAGGTCCGGTCGATGAGAAACCTGCCGGGGTCCCTCTCCATAGGACTGCCAATCGGCAGATTCATCAGGGCAGGATTGATGAAATGAACAACACTCTGGTTACGGGCGATAAAATCCAGGGTTTTCCGGCGGTCATGATCGGTTTCCGAGGGCAGGCCAAAGAGAAGATAGACATAATTCAGGATATTTTCCCGGGCCGACAGTTCCAGAATCCGCTCGGCCCGTTGCAGATCGATACCTTTTCGGCTCAGGGCAAGCAGCCGCTCCGATGCGCTTTCCAGGCCGAACTGCAGCATCCTGCATCCGGACGAGGAAAGATGTTTCATAAAGGCGGCATCTTCAAAGCAGGCTTCAAAGCGGACAAAGGAATAATAGGTGACGTTGCGCCCGGCAAAAAGATCAGCGATAATTTCCATGTTGGCCGGGGGCACTGCCGGGTCGGTGAAATGAAAAAGCGCTCCGGGGTGGTCCTCAAGGGTTTTTTGCAGGTTCCGGGCCAGATCCTTGCTCCCGGAAGTATGGGGGCTTCGCCCTGCATCCGGGCAAAAGGCACACCTGTTCCAGTAGCAGCCAAGGCTGGTGGCATAGGGCAGGACAGGGACCGGCGAAAAATAGCCGGACAGATTGAAATCCCCGTAATCAGGGGCAGGAAGATGGGGCAGAAGGTCCGGGGTTTCGATGAAAGGGCTCTTCGCTGCTGACTGCCGCAGAACAGCAGGCCACATCGGGCCGGATTCTGCCGCCCTTCCCAGGACAATCCGGTCAAAGAGGCCGGAGAGCAGGGACAGGCTCCGGGGCCGGTCCCGGTAGCAGTTGATCAATCCGCCGCCGATAATTGCCGGTATTTTGGGAAAACGTGTCTTGAGCCTGGCCGCCACGAAGAGCGTGGGAAAGAGCTGGGAGAGATAGGTCAGGGAGAAGGCGATGAGGTCGGGCCGATACTGCTCGACCCTGGGAAAGAGCCGCTCAGAGCACCAGTCATCGAAGGGGGAGCAGTTGGTTTGCCGGGCAGAGCGCAGGTTATTTGCCATATCCACCGCTGCATAGGGAAGCAACTGAAAGTTATTCAGGGATACGGCCATGTCAGGATACGGGGCAAATACCAGCTTCAGGGCATCATTCAGATGATGGACGAAGGTGAGATAGCGGCTGAACGATCGATACCCTTCCTCCGACTTCAGCGCCGCCCTGGCCCGGTCCAGGTGAAGATATGCCCGCCTGGCCCGCGTCCATCGGGAGGATGGCGCTCCCATCGTGCTGAAGGCAGCAAGGCACTCCAGTACATATTCGATGGATAAGACATAGTCCAGGAAATCGAGATTGGCGTCAAAGGCTAAAACCGTATGTTCCTGCTGATCCTGCTGCCACAGCGACTTGAGAAGGGCAAGCTGGCCGGGCGGTTCCGCAGGATGAAAAAAGGGAAGAGTAAGGAGAAGGATTCGCATGGGCCGATTCTATGCAAGCCTCTTTCAAATGTCAATATCCTGGAGTAAAATTATCGTTTTGATTTAGAAGTGTTTCCCTCTCTATCGAGAGGGGAAATCCACCTACTACTCTTTTCAGAAAATACTACACGTCTCTAACCACTTACCTTTCAATTCCTTAAGAGACCATTTGTCAGCTCCTTCCCTCTACTTTTCTCTTGATCAATGCAGGATTACGGCGCATTGGCAAGACCGCTACAACATAAGCAATGTCATCTACGATTTCGTAGTAAATGGCATAAGGAAATCGCTTGGCAAGCATTCGGTAGAGACCATGCTCTCTATTATGAATGCCTGCATAGATTACCAGGGATTCGATATCGGCAAGGAGACTATCCCAGAAGTAATCACCAACACCGGCTTCTCTTTGATCGTAAAAAGCTTTTCCGTCGTTCAGATCATCAGCGGCATCTTTCAGTATAACGATGTCTCTGACTTTCATGACTTACGGCTCGCCCTCAGCTTTTCAAGAGAAATGAATTCTGCTTTGCCGGTTTCAATCTTTATTTTCCTCTCTTCCAGGATATCCCTATGCCATTCAGGGGATTTTACTTCGGATTCTTCATCAATAAGTGAATCCCAAAGCGCCTCTATGGCTTGAAGACGCTCAATTCTGCTCATTTTCTTGATTTCCAGTGCGTTCATTTCGGTTCCCTTCTCTAAACCAAATCGCTCATATATGATGGCCATCACGCATTCGTCATTCCCGCGAAGGTGGGAATGACGGAGTTTAATGCCTGTAAAAGGTGTGTTACCTTACCAATATGAGCAAACCAAATACAACTTTGAATATCCTTTTATCTAATAATATAAGAATATCTACGGAAAGGCAAGGATAAAGTCACAGTGCTTTATCTCAAGGGCAAAGGATTTTAAAATCGAACGGAGAGTCGCTTTTTAGTCAACTTAAGAAAGGGAAGATCAGGGGAGACTTCTAGTAACTTAGAGGCCATCCCAAAACCTTTGGCGCAGGTACAATCAGTCACCTGAAGTAGGGTTTTGGGACAGCCTCTTAGTGGTCGTCTCGCTAAGTGCACGGCACGGGAATTACCCGGCCGGTTTGGTTCAACGACGCCCCCCTCACCCTAACCCTCTCCCCCCAAAGGGCAATGTCATTAACTTAAGAGGTGGATTAAGGACAGGCTTTTGCTCCATGATGGAGCTATCGTCCAGCCGCCCTGTCTCGACGGCCATCTATTACCTTTTAAGTGCCGATGAATTTTCCGCCTTCCACAGCCTCAAGTCTGATGAAATGTGGCATTTTTACTCCGGTGCTGCCTTGGCGATCCACATCATTGATAATACGGGGAAGTACTCGCAGGTGAGGCTTGGCAGCGATTACGAGCGGGGAGAAGTATTTCAGGCAGTGGTGGAGGCAGGATGCTGGTTCGGGGCTGCGATTGACAGCGGGGGGGCGACAGGCAGCAGCAGAGCGGCAGCCAGCGGCACCGATTATACGTTGGTAGGCTGTACGGTAGCACCGGGTTTTGATTTCATCGACTTTCGTCTGGGGGACAGAAGGGAACTGATCGAGCGATATCCTGAGCATACGGCGATTATCGAAAAACTCAGCCGGTGATAGTCACAGCGCACTCAGGGCAGCATCCTGCAGGGGGCCGGGGTGTAAAGCCCCGGCTCCCTGCAAAGAGGACAATCCTTATGGCATCTTACCAGTCATCACCGTTTCCATCGGCTGGATGATGGTATGTCTGGCCATGACACAGAACCGAGCACCAGTCATTACCCCTGCCGGGGGTATTGTCATAGCCTGCCGGATCGTCACATTTCCAGAACTTCGTCACCCACATATTTGAAAGGTCATTGTTAAATGCATACCGGGCGGGCATGCTGCTGTCCTGGTCTCCGATCAATCTGGACAGCTTGCCCCCGTGAGGCACAAGGATGTGACACCTTATGCATTCAGGTCCATCGGGCCAGTTGGAGGCATGAGAGATATGGACATTGGTGCTGTCCTGGACCCCGTACTTATTCTTGGAAAAACTCACGGTGGAATGACAGTTCAGGCAGAACAGCCCGTTTCCGTCCGGATGTCCATCCTTGACCGATCGATGGTTAGGGACAGCGGTATTTGCGATCTTGCGCAAGGTGCCGGTGCCGGTGCCGTTTTCTGCCGCTGACAGGGTGGGCCAGGCCCTGTTTCTCCCTTTGAGCATCCATTTGACTGTCGATCCGTGCGGTCCCTGGGCCGATGTTCCGGAAATCTCGTTATTGCTGTGACAGTCAGAGCACATCATGGTCTTGCCGGTTGCGGAGAAGTAGTAGCCGACGGTTCCATCCGAAGGTACGCCGCCGACAGGGACTCCCGTTGGAGCCTGCCAGGCGATCCATTGGGCTACTTCAAACCAGGTGGGCTGACTTTGCACGACCTGGCCAATGGCATACTTTTGCGTACTCCCCGGACTGCTGCAAATAACGACATAATACCCCACCAATGACGGCAGGTATTGATGGTAGTTCTTGACAGTGTCCGTGATTCTGTTCCCGGCTTTCGTGCCCTTGCCCGCATAGTATTCGATGGAGTAAACCACATCGTACTTGTCTGATCCGGACTGGAGCCCTGTCATACCCTGCCATGAAATGCTGAGACTGGTCGTGGTATTCGAATTGATTTTTCCAACCTGGTTGAAGGTGTATGATCCGGCTTTGCTCAAGGTCCCCACGCGGATTCCCCAATTTGCCCATTGGTTCGTCTGCCATCTCTTGCCATTGCCTGCATCGGGATCGATATTCAAAGTGAATTCGTAAGCATAACCGGAAAGGCCGGAATCCCCAATGAGCAGGCTGGTAAATGGGGCTGGCAGCCGGTTGGAGCAACACTCATTTCCGGGGTCAGTATCAGGAAGTGCCTGAGCTGCCGGGTGATAGGAATTGTTCTTGGAATTGAACTCCAGTGCAGCATCTGTCCATGACTGAGTTCCCGATCCGCCCCAGGAAGAGAAACTGGTGTTATAATTGCTGTGACACTTGAAACAGATATGGTATTCCCTGGTTGCCACCGACAAGAGGGCGGGCCATGAGGATACTGTGCTCCAGTTGCTGCTTCCCCATACTGCCGGCTCGATGCCGAAGGCACCCTTGAGAGGACCCGAAGCAGCTATTTCATTCGTGCCGGATGCAAGATGGAGCCCCGCATTACTGGCCAGCTCATTATGCAATCCGCTGTCAGCGGCATGAGGGTTATGGCAGTCATTGCACTCCACGTGCTTATTGGCCGACAGGTAGGCCCTGGTTTCCTCTTTGGGCGAATAGCGGTGAAGACCGCTGTAGCCGGTAACATTGTGCCGGTAGGTCTTGCCAAACACTGCCGGGATACTGGCAGGAGCACCTGACATGCCGCCAGCCTGCTGAGAGCCGCTGGTCGTATGACACTTCATGCAAAAGTCGGGGTCATCCAGGTCAGTAAACAGCATCCTCTGGTTTACCCCGCAAATACCGCCATCGAACGTATCATGGCAGTGGGTGCAGTCTCCTGTCAGACACCCTGTGCCTTCCGGGCATTCTATATGACCGGCACGATTGACCCCAAACGCGGTGTCACCGTGAGAGGTATCAGGATAACCCGCCATCCCCGCCTGCGGGAAGGCGGGAATCCCTGCTACGAGCACTATGATTATAAAAACAGCGAGCCGCACATACCGGCCTTGAGATTCTATGATCTGCATCGCTTTACCTTCCCTTCCTTACCTGTGCTGGAAAGGTTCTCTTACCTAGAGGTTCCCTTACCAATCCTCACCATTTACCCCAGATACATGATTTGCTACTCCGTGACACAGAACCGAGCAAAAAAGATCACCCCCTCCGGGAGGGTCGTTATAGCCTGCGGGATCGTCACATTTGCTGAACTTTGTAATCCACATATTGGAAAGATCGTTGTTAAAGGCGTAGCGGCTCGGCATGGTGCTGCGGTCTCCAATCAATCTGGATAACTTGCCGCCATGGGGCACAAGGATGTGACACCTTACACATTCAGGCCCATCGGGCCAGCCAGCAGCATGAATAAGATGGATATTGGTGCCATCCTGGACCCCGTATTTATTCTTGGAAAAACTCACCGTGGAGTGGCAGTTCAGGCAAAACAGGCCATTCCCATCCGGATTCCCGTCTTTTACGGATCTATGGTTAGGAGCAGCAGTGTTTCCGATCTTGCGTAACGTGCCTGTTCCTGTTCCGTTCTCTGAGGCTGACAGGGTAGGCCAGGCCCTGTTTCGTCCTTTCAGCATCCATTTGACTGTGGAGCCATGCGGCCCCTGGGCTGAAGTCCCGGAAATCTCGTTATTGCTGTGACAGTCGGAGCACATCAGGGTCTTGCCGGTTGCTGAGAAGTAGTAGCCGATTGTTCCGTCCGCAGGTACACCCCCAACAGGGACTCCCGTTGGAGCCTGCCAGGCAGTCCATTGCGCTACTTCAAACCATGTAGGCTGACTTTGCACGACCTGACCTATGGCAATTTTTTGAGAGCTTCCCGGACTGCTGCATATAACGACCTTATAACCCACCAGTGACGGCAGATATTGATGAAAGTTCTTGGCAGTGTCCGTGATTCTGATGCCGGCTTTGGTGCCCTTTCCTGCATAATATTCAATGGAATAAACCACATCGTACTTGTAGTTTATAAACGTAAGTCCCGTCATATCCTGCCATGAAATGGTGAGGCTGGTCGAAGTGTTTGAGACAATTTTCCCAACCTGATTATAGTACAGATTCCCGCCCGTAGTCAGCGTTCCCACTCTTACGCCCCAATTTGTCCATTGGTTAGCTGTCCATGTCTTACCATTGCCCGCGGCAGGATCAATGGCAAGAGTGAAATCTCCAGCTTGAGCGGAAAGGCCGGAATCACCAATGAGAAGACTCGTAAATGGGGCGGGCAGCCGGTCAGAACAGCACATGCTGGCAGGGTCCGTGTCAGGAAGAGCCTGAACGACAGGGTGATAGGATCCGTTACTGGGATTGAACTCCAGGGCAACGTTTGTCCATGCCTGAGTCCCCGATCCTCCCCAGGAAGAGAAACTGGTATTGTAATCGCTGTGGCACTTGAAGCAAATCTGGTATTCTCTGGTTGCTCCTGTTAATGTTACGGGCCATGACACTCCGCTCCAGTTGCTGCTTCCCCATACTGCCGGCTCGATGCCGAAGGCACCTTTGAGCGGGCCTGAACTGGCGATTTCATTCGTGCCGGATGCAAGATGGAGCCCCGCATTACTGGCCAGCTCATTATGCAATCCGCTGTCAGCGGCATGAGGGTTATGGCAGTCATTGCACTCCACGTGCTTATTGGCCGACAGGTAGGCCCTGGTTTCCTCTTTGGGCGAATAGCGGTGAAGACCGCTGTAGCCGGTAACATTGTGCCGGTAGGTCTTGCCAAACACTGCCGGGATACTGGCAGGAGCACCTGACATGCCGCCAGCCTGCTGAGAGCCGCTGGTCGTATGACACTTCATGCAAAAGTCGGGGTCATCCAGGTCAGTAAACAGCATCCTCTGGTTTACCCCGCAAATACCGCCATCGAACGTATCATGGCAGTGGGTGCAGTCTCCTGTCAGACACCCTGTGCCTTCCGGGCATTCTATATGACCGGCACGATTGACCCCAAACGCGGTGTCACCGTGAGAGGTATCAGGATAACCCGCCATCCCCGCCTGCGGGAAGGCGGGAATCCCTGCTACGAGCACTATGATTATAAAAACAGCGAGCCGCACATACCGGCCTTGAGATTCTGTGATCTTCATCGCTTTACCTTCCTTCCTTACCTGTGCTTGAAAAGTTTTATTCCTTCCAGTAGGTGTGAATATCTTTCCCGCTATTAGCGCGATTACCGAGGACAGCATTGTTCTGCACTGTTCCCTGTGACTCGATGAGGGAAACCGCCCCGCCCTCTCCAGACAATGCCTGGTTTTCAGTGAAGTTATTGTTCACCAGGGTCGGGGTTGACCGGAAGACATACAGAGCCCCTCCTTCACCATAATCGGCCCTGTTCTGGTAAAAGTCATTGTTTTTGATAACCGGAGAGGACTTGAAACAGAAAATCGCTCCTCCCAGCCCCTTATCAGCAACATTGTTTTTGAAGATATTATCCTGAATTGCCGGATTGGATTGATAACAGGCAATGCCGCCACCCTCACCTGCATTTCCCCGAGCGTTTCCATGCTGGATAGTCAATCCCTGGATCCGGCCATTACTCCCGTTCTTCAGGATAATGCAGGGAGCCCTGTTTCCTCCATCGAGGATAGTCCTTTCCCGGTTTTTACCCTGGAGATTGATGGATTTCCCATCAATAACCAGATTTTCACGATATATGCCGGGGAAAACGGTAACCGTATCCCCATCCCGAGCCAGGGAAATTGCCTTCTGAATGGTAGGGCATTCTCTGGAAGGAACGGAAAAAGAGGCAGCTTCCAGCGAATACGAAGGCATGAAGAATAATACTATACTTCCCAGTACGATAATCCCTATGAATTTCTTCATCGGTAATTCTCCTTATTTCGCGATTATAATAAACTCTGCCAAGACTGCGAATATCAGTTCTCTGTGGCCACGTCTACTTCCAGCAGTGTATTAACCTCGAGTGGTCCCATTCCCGTAAAGAGTTTGAGATATCTGCCCTGTTTGGGAGTAACGGCAGTGCCCGTTCCTGCCGGATCTGCCTGGGCCAGCCAATTGGCTTTCACCGCAGTGCCAAAGGCGGCTGGATCATCGCTGACGAAGATGTTCCACTGCCGGGTGGCCGAGAGGAGAAGGCGAATTTGCGTAACCTGACAGCTTTGTCCCAAATCAAAAATTACCCAATGGTCGGCAAAGGGAACGTACATATTGCCCGTCTCCGGATGATCGTCAATCAGGCATTCGGGCAGCCAGAAAAGATATTCAGAATGAACTGCCTGGGGAGTTCTCCAGATAACGGGGGAAGAAACCCCGGTGGTAAAATCCCAGGCGGGCGGGGTCAGGCTATGGCCGCCAACATCCTGGATCGATACCGTTATGGTAATATGTTCCTGGTCGCTGAAATTGGTTGCGGGATTGACAGTTACCTGATAGCGGGAGGATGTTCCGGTGACTGAAACGATTCCGGTATCCTCATCCGTATAGGTTTGCGAATAGGAAAGATCGCCCTGCAGGGAAATGGAGAATGTGCTCCAGTCAAGAGCATCCTGGCCATTGGAGAGAAGCAGCAGGCTGAGGTTACTGTCTACAGCCACGCCTTCACTTCCCGGCTGCGGATTCAGCAACCGGATCGAAGGGGGAAGCACCGGTCTGGCCCAGGTGCCCGCAGGCTTGTCCAGTGCCTGATAGGTCCGGTCATATTTGATGGTTGACGGACCAGCGTGACAGGCAACACATACACCTGTGTCTTCCAAAGCTCCGCCTCCAACTCCTCCCAGCACCGGCATATCACCATAAGCGCTCTCTTCACCAAAGATGGTGGGAGTAAATCCATCCTGTTTATACCAGCGGAAGCTCAGGGCAGGCACCTTATCCTCGGTTCCCGGCGTACTGATCAATTCTCCGTGGCGGATCATCACCGGATTCGGGGCGCCATGCACATTGTGGCAGGCAGGGCAACTGAGGCGGGAATCGATAAGGGCATCACCGAATTTTACGGCATCGGCTACGACAATACCATTTGCCAGATCAGAGAGCTGGACATAGCCGGAGCTTCCCTCGATAAAGGAAAATGTTCCCAACAGCGTCCAGGTGTTCCCATTAATCTGTTGATTTACTGTTCCCGTATAGGTTCCACCGCTATACACGATGGAATACTGAGCATTACTGGCATGCTCGGCGCTTGCCGGCCAGCGGGCGTAGACTTTGTATTCTCTGTTCTGGGGAAGGAGCGGGATCCAGGCAGCGGTGCTGGTGCCATCTCCCGCCGCATGCCACTGGTAATCAGTTCCATAGTATCCTCCAATCACTGTGGAGGAAGGCCAATCACCCACAAAAACGGCGTTGAGATTATCCACAATGATTTCATCGGGAACCAGCCGGTAATCCCAGTCCGAATCCCAGGCCACCCGTCCGGAAGTGATATGGGCCCGATGCCGGTTGACCCCGTCATCCTGGAAATTAGTCATAAAGGGAGCGGTACTTCCCATAATACGGTCATAGTTGTGACAGGTAAAGCAGAGGGTGAATCGATTGGCACCCGAACCGCCCAGAGGACCGACCCCCAAAGGTATGGTCATGGAATATTTAAGCCGATATCCATTCTGGTAATTGTGAGGATCATCGGGATTAAATGGATCGGAGCCGTGAGCATACGTCCGGGCATCACCGTCGATATGGGCAGTGGTCACAGTATGACAGGCTGAGCAGGTGATCTTATGGCCGGTGATGTTGTAGCCATAGGTGGCATTATCGCCCATAACATTGGGGGCGGATATTCCCTCACTGACTGAAATGCCATCGTCGTGGCATCCGGCACACCAGTTTTCCCGTCCGGATTGCAGGTCCTGCCCCTGCGGCTGTTGATACACTCCGCTCTGCCAGTTTGCTTTGGCTCCGATCACCGGGTCATCAACTCCATCATAGGCACCAGCCGGGCTATGACACCCGTCGCAAACATCCGTCTCTGAAAGATTGAAATGTCCATCTCCATTGCTGTCCGTCCCGGATTTAAAAAATGGATAATTGGCAGTATCGTGACAGGCAGCACAATCAATACATGGCCCCCGCAAATCATCGCTGTCGTGTTCCGTATGCGTGGAATGGCTGATAAAAGAGCCTGCTCCCGGACTCGTTTGACCCGGTTCATACTCGTATCCACTATCGTGGCCATGACACGATATACAGCCGGTTCCGGAACCGCCATTGTGGAAAAACTCTCCGCAATGGAAATGGCACGCGGAACAATCCTGACCGGTATAATGGCTGCCCCGCGGGGATGTGCCATCCGTTCGATAATAATTCGTCGAGGTATGACATACTTCACAGATACGGCTTCCACTCCCGTCAGCATAGTGATCAGGCTTAATCTGAAATACGACATTCTCTCCATTGATCGTTTCCGAAATGCCCGCCAGGTTTTGACTGGAACCGCTCAGATCATGACAAGCCGTACAATTGGTTTGGTAATGAAACGGAGCGGACCAGGCTACACCTCCGGTACCGAAGACAAGACATACGACAGCCAGACCCGCTGTCAATAGTCCCCATCCAGTCTTTATGACATTCATTTTTTTCTCCTCGGTGAAAGATATCCTCTTATGTTCCAGCTTCTTGCGGCCGTTTTTGATATTGCATTTAACTCATCAAAATCAAGGTCTTACAACAAGCACCAGAACCATATTGTATTGGTAATGCATGATTGCAGTGAGCTTAAAATTTTCATCTCTCCCATGCCGTCGCCCATGCTGACGGGCGATATGAGCCATTCTCCCAATAGTCATCGAGTACGTTTTTTTCAGGCCATTTACCTCCGATCTTCCCCCCGGCAAATCCCCTTATAATTTTGCCAAAAAGCCCATTCTGGTACCTCGTGTTTGTACGAGAGAGGTACCTTGTATGGCCACTCCAATTGTAAAGAAAGGCTCTCCCTATCAAACTCTCGCTTTATGGAGGCAGAGTCTTATGCTGGGGATTATTACGCTGGGGATTATGCTGGAGGTAAGCGGTGTCTGCAGTCTCTGGAACAAATTGATAATGCTTCTCTTTCATTCCAGGTATAATAAACTTGCCGGGTATTTTGCAAAGCCCAATACCATAACCATGCACCGAGTCAGGGGAATTCGCCAACATCCATATCCCTACCAGCCCATAAACAAATATACCTGCCACAGATAGACACAGCCCTGGCTCATAATAATATTTTATCTTTCAATGCTCCCTATTGTCAAAAAAATGAAACCAGTGGGGTCAGCCCTTGACATTTGACAAATCAGACGAATAAAGCAAATGTGCTTTCATGGTTTCCACATTTTTTTTCAGGTCACTATTCTTTTCCATCTTTTGAATAAATCTCTGACACACTTTAGTCACTGCTGAATAGCTCAGGTTGGTGAATATCTGTCCGATTTGCCTGTTCGAGAGGTTTGTATATCTTTTAGCCAAGTAAACAGCCAGGTCCCTGTATTTTCCATTCTTGTTGAAGATGTCATCTTTTGAAGTATGCAAACAACTGCACATCTGATCAATAATGAATTCAATATCAAGGGAGGACAATCTGTTACTCAGTGCTCTACGGCAGGAGATATCGCATCTTTTGGCGATCTCCTTTCCTTGAAATTTCCGCAGGGTTTCCTCAATAAATTCTCCCCCTCCCAGGATCACTCCTCCATAGATATTCCTCAGAGGATTCTCTCCTTCTATCCCGATCGCATCCTCTACAAATGCCTTGTACCTGCCTGGGGCTTCCTGTTTATTTCTCGAAATCATTTCCCAGATAAGATCATGGCTAATAATATCTTCTGCATCTTTACATACATAAGCTCTATAGCTGCTAAAGGGATAATCTTCCGGTCTTTCCACCATCTTTGCCCTCACAGGATTCAGGTGTAGATAGCGGCTCAACTCCAGCAAATAGTTATCTCGCTCTACCAGCAAGGCTTTATATCTTCCCTGGAAGAGGTGACCGGTTCTTTTTCGCTTTGTATTGAAGTATGTGGTGTAAGAGCCATTAATATAATGCATGACCTTGCTCAGGTTGGCTTGTGCTGTCTCCATGATCAGATGATAGTGATTCGTCATAAGCACATAGCAGTGAAGAGTGCAGTTATATTTTTCCTGGGCTTCCTGTAAATACTCCTTGAATTTTTCATAATCAAATCGTGACTGGTAGATCGTTCTCTGTTCATTGCCTCGAGCTGTTACATGATAAAAGGCACCTTCAAATTCAATTCGCAATGGTCTAGCCATATATTCTCCTGCTATTTTTAATCTCAGTACTTGGCAATTTTTGTAAAGATGTTAAAATTAATTCACTCTCATATTTCGCTACCGGACACTTTTTTTTCAATTCCTGTAATCAACCGCGAATGCACACGAATAGACGCTCATAAATTCTTTTGATTTGCCTTCATTATCGAGTCCTCTTTGTTCAGTTCGCGTTCATTCGCGTTCATTCGCCGTTGTTACCTCAAAAGTGTCCGGTAGAGAGTCTCATATATCAGTCACCATACCTTCTTCTGACTTCTGACTTCTGACTTCTGACTCCTGACTCCTGACTCCTGGCTTCTGGCTTCTGACTTCTGACTTCTGACTCCTGGCTTCTCTTTTAAAACGGTATCTAATATGAATGGCACTTACATAAGCCAAGCTTATAATATAGAGAGGACACAAAGCACACAGGGAAAAAAATATCTCCCGCAGAGACGCAGAGACGCAGAGAACAACCAATCCGGCAAGGTCCTGATGAAAGTC
>JBFLZW010000012.1 GCA_040755755.1 bacterium
TAAAAATTAATAAAACTAAATGCCAATCTAACCATTTAATCTTCTTCCGGCTTCCAACTCTTGATTCCTGGCTCTTCTTGCACCAAAGTTTGAACAAAATTTCTATTGTACGGGCAGTAAGGGCCTATAATACTCTGCATTGTAACCAGCAGCCCGCAAATGTGTCAACGGAAAAGGACAAAGTTAACTCTCTCCATTCATCCATCCGGATATCCCTATCTTTGAAATATTCTCCAAATTCATCATTATCTTCTCCCCTCCAAGTAGTGCTCCTCAAATTAATTCACTTGAAATTAAACCAATTGTTAACTATAATAGCGTCTTATATATATGTAAGGTCTTAAAAATGAAGGGGATAGTTAATGGACTGTAAGTTTATATTTGTCACTGGCGGAGTCGTCTCGTCGTTAGGCAAGGGACTGGCGGCAGCCTCGATCGGCTGCCTGCTGGAAGGGCGGGGGTTGAAGGTCACTTTACTCAAATTTGATCCGTACATCAATGTGGATCCGGGAACCATGAGCCCTTTTCAGCATGGGGAAGTTTACGTCACCGATGATGGGGCGGAAACAGATCTCGATCTGGGGCATTACGAGCGGTTTACCAGGACAAATATGAGGAAGGCGAATAACGTCACTGCGGGCAGGATTTATTACTCGGTGATTACCAAGGAACGAAGGGGGGACTATCTGGGAGGAACTGTGCAGGTGGTTCCGCACATCACCAACGAAATCAAGGATTCGATCCTGCGGGTGGTCGATGGTGCGGATGTGGTCATTTGCGAGATCGGAGGTACGGTGGGAGATATCGAAAGCCTCCCGTTCCTGGAAGCGATCCGGCAGTTCAGAAAGGATCGGGGGCCGGAAAATGTTATCTTCATTCATGTGACCCTGGTTCCCCATATCGCGGCTGCCGATGAATTAAAGACCAAGCCCACCCAGCACAGTGTCAAGGAACTGCGGGAGATCGGAATCCAGCCTGATATCCTGCTCTGCCGCACCGACCGGTTCCTGCCGGATAATATTAAATCCAAGATCTCCCTCTTTTGCAATGTGGACAAGCGGGCCGTTATCACGGCCAAGGATGTGGATCTGATCTATGAGGTTCCTCTGGTTTTCCGCAAGGAGGGGCTGGACGATATAATCCTTGAGTTACTGCATGTACGGGACCCCCAGGATATCGACCTTTCGGATTGGAAAGAGATTGTCGAGCGGCTGCAGAATCCTGAGCAGGAGGTCAATATCGGCATTGTCGGCAAGTATATTAACCTCCAGGATTCCTACAAGAGCCTCGGAGAGGCTCTGGTGCATGGAGGGATCAAGAACCGGGCCGCGGTTCATCTGCACTGGATAAGCACCCAGGAGGTCGAAGAGACCGGACCGCAAAAGTGTCTGGCTGATTTTGACGGCATCCTGATCCCCGGCGGATTCGGCGACCGGGGGATAGAGGGCAAAATCGAATCGATCGCTTATGCACGGAAAGCCAATATCCCATTTTTGGGAATCTGCCTGGGCATGCAGTGCGCAGTTATCGAATTTGCCCGGAACGTCCTTGGTCTTCCTGAAGCCAACAGTGCTGAATTTGATCCGGATACCCCGCATCCGGTGATCGGCCTGTTGGAGGAGCAAAAGCACATTGCGGGGCTTGGAGGGACCATGCGGCTGGGGGGATATCCCTGCCGGTTGAAGGCAGGGTCCCGGGTTTTTCAGGCCTATGGTCAGGAAGATGTCGTCGAGAGGCACCGCCACCGGTTTGAATTCAATAATACCTATCGCTCGGCTTTTGAGGAGCGGGGGCTGACCATGAGCGGGCTTTCCCCTGACCAGAGCCTGGTTGAGGTCATCGAAATACCGGATCACCGCTGGTTTGTGGCCTGTCAGTTTCATCCGGAGTTTAAATCCCGGCCACGGGCACCTCATCCTTTATTTACGGCCTTTATCGAGGCTGCCGGCCGGTTCAGGAAAGAGCGGGAACAGGGATGCTGAGCCGAAAGATCGATGTTGGTGAGGTGAAGATCGGGGGGCAGGCTCCCCTGGCACTGATCGCCGGGCCCTGTGTCATCGAGTCCGAAGATCATGTCCTTCGGATGGCCGGACTGCTGAAAGATATGGCTGTACGGTTATCTCTTCCCTTGATATTCAAGGCTTCCTTCGACAAGGCCAACCGCAGTTCATCCGCTTCCTTTCGGGGGCCCGGTCTGCGGGATGGTTTGAGGGTGCTGCACAGGGTGCGGGAGGAAATCCGGGTTCCTGTTCTGTCCGATGTTCATGAGGCGGGGCAGGTCGATGAAGTGGCTCAGGTCGTGGATGTCCTCCAGATCCCGGCTTTTTTATGCCGCCAGACAGACCTGGTGATGGCGGCGGCAAAGACCCTCAAGCCGCTGAATATTAAAAAAGGGCAATTTCTCTCCCCCTGGGAGGCTGGTAACATCATCGACAAGGTCACATCCTGCGGGAATGACAATCTGATGATCACCGAGCGGGGGGTATGCTTCGGGTATAACAACCTTGTGGTGGATATGAGATCGCTGCCGATCCTGCGGACATTCGGTTATCCGGTAGTATTCGATGCTACCCACAGTGTGCAGTTACCCGGCAAAGGCGGCCATTGTTCAGCCGGAGAGCGGGAATATGTGCCGATACTGGCACGGGCTGCCGTGGCGGCCGGCTGTGATGCCCTCTTTATGGAGGTCCATGACCAGCCGGATCAGGCACTCTGTGATGCCCCCAATATGCTTTCCCTGGAAGCGCTGGCTTCCCTGATGCCGGTTTTGCAGCAGATTGATACTATTGTAAAATCTTAACAGCAGGAGTGAATACAAGAACTATGGTTGATCGAGATGCTATTTTGAAGCAGGGCAAGGAAGTGCTGAGAAAGGAGGCTGCCTCGATTCTGAAGGTCGAGGAGCAGCTTGGGGAGGAATTTGTTCAGGCCGTGGATATTCTCTATCAGTGCAGCGGCCGGGTGGTAACCACCGGCATCGGCAAGTCCGGCCTGATTTGCAAGAAAATTGCCGCCACCCTTTCGAGTACCGGGACTCCTTCTTTTTTCATGCATCCTGCTGATGCGATTCACGGAGACCTGGGCATGATCGTTCCGGGGGATGTGGTGGTGGCCATTTCCAATAGCGGGGAAACGAGTGAAATCAAGCAGTTGATCCCCTTTATCCAGCGGTTCATGATTAAATTGATTTCCATTACCGGCAATCCCAACTCCACGCTGGCCCGCTTCAGTGATGTTGTTTTGCGGGCCGAAGTCGAGGAGGAGGCATGTCCCCTGAATCTTGCCCCCACGACCAGCACCACGGTGGCTCTGGTCATTGGCGATGCCCTGGCCATGTCGCTGATCCGCAAGCGGGGATTTCGGGCAGAGGAATTCGCCCAGTTTCACCCGGGGGGAAAGCTGGGCAGGCGGCTGTTAAAGGTCAAGGACCTGATGCATTCCGGCAGTCAGATGCCCATAGTGGGGGAGTGGCAGCCCATGAAGGAAGCCATCTACGAGATCTCCGGCAAGCGCCTGGGGATGACCTGCGTGGTCAATCAGCAGGGTGAAGTGACCGGGATTGTTACTGATGGAGACATCCGGCGGTTGCTGGAGAAAGACATCAGCTTTCTCACCAAACCCGTAGGCCAGTGCATGAGCCTTCATCCCAAAATGATCGATCCTGATTCTCTTGCCGAGCATGCAGTCCAGGTCATGGAGACGCATTCCATTACCTCCCTCCTGATTACGGACCAGGGGAAAAAGCCGATGGGGGTCATTCACCTGCACGATCTTCTCAAAGCGGGGGTAGTCTGATGCCGGACCCTGCTTCGGGCAATGAACTGGCGGTCAGAGGTCAGCGGATCCGCCTGATAGTCATGGACGTGGATGGAGTTTTGGCTGAAAGCAGGCTTATCTATACCGACCGGGAAGGAGAGGTCCGCGCCTTCAGCGTCAAGGATGGCATGGGCATAACCCTGGCCCGGCAGGCCGGGTTGAAAATAGCCCTGATCAGTGGCCGGGAATCGGCAGTGGTAGCCCGCAGGGCTGCCGAGCTGCAGGTTCCGGATGTATACCAGGGCGTTATCAGAAAGCACGAGCCGTTTTGCCATCTCCTGCAAAAATATGGCCTTGACCGGGAACAGGTCTGCTATATCGGTGATGACGTCAATGACCTGCCCGTCCTGCGAGATGCCGGTTTGGCTGTTGCTGTGGCCGATGCGGTGGAAGAGGTCAAGCGGATCGCTCATTATGTGACTTTAGCACGGGGTGGAAATGGCGCTGTCCGTGAGATCATTGACCATATTTTGCATCTTCAGGACCTTTATGAGGAGGCAATACAGGCCTTCTGCTGAAAGCACCTGGTATCGAACCATGAAAAATGTTAATTTTTCTCCAACAGCACGGCATCGAGCCGGCAATTACCGCTGGGGAAAGAAGTTTGTCCTGGCCGGCATGCTGCTCCTTCTGTGTCTGGGGGGGGCGGCGTTGTGGTATGATTACCGATATCTGCCATATCATCGGTACGATCATGCCGTCAGGATGATGGCTGAAAAGTTTGAAAATCTCAGGAAGAAGGCTGAAGGAATTCAAAAAGGAGGGATTCCCTCATCCGAGGACCAAACGGTGAATAACGATCAGCCAGTCACTGAAAAGAAAGATCAGCCTGAGAGGAGCGATCAAACGGATTCTCCCGTCTCCCCGGCAGAAGAAACCCTAGCGGTCGAAAATGTACCGCTGGAAACTCCTGCTGCTGTCCCGGAGAGCCCTTCCCGGCAGGCTGTCTCTCCCCAGGCTGTTGAGGAAAACAGCCCGGAGAAGATAACCATTCAGGTCGATAAGGAGACCGAGGAGCAATTTGCAGGATATTTCGTGAAAGTATATTCCAGCATAATGAAGAATGAAGCGGAAAAAGCAGCCGCTCGCCTTGCCCGGATGAACTATTTGCCGAGAATCGTTCGAGAGCCGGGCTTTGAGGTCATGAAAAATGTCTATCTGGTTACGGATTCTTCGAACATTCAGGAGATATCTGACCGCCTGACCAGGGACGGATTTTCGGTCTACCTCCAGGAAGATCAGAAAAATCAATATACTATCAGGGTCGGATCATGTTATTATCTGGAAAGTGCAAAAAGTCTTCTAAAAAGTTTGAAACATAAAGGATATTCTGGTAATATAGTACAGGAAAAAACTGCGGTGAAATTTTACTCCGTCTTTGTAGGGAGATATTCCCGGTTTGAGGCAGCCCAGGAAGATCAGAGGCAGTTGAGCATGAAAGGGTTTCCCATGGCCACCGTAACTGCGGGAATTCCTGCTTCGGACGATCAGTGAAATGGTGACCTTGAGGCGGGAAACCGGTGGAGCTGACGGAAAGATGAAGGAAGAAGTTCCGGGGAAAACCGGACAGAAGAGGGAATTCCCGGAGAAAATGTTTTATAGGATCGGCGAAGTCAGCCAGATTCTTGAGGTAAAGCCTTTTGTAATTCGCTATTGGGAATCGGAATTCAAACAGCTGCGGCCTGCCAAGAATGAAACGGGGCAGCGTGTTTACCGGAAAAAAGATGTTCTGATCCTGCTCAGGATCAAGGAATTATTATATGAGGAGCTTTATACGATTCCCGGAGCCAGAAAACGGCTGGAGCGGGACCGCCTTGAAGCCAGAAAACCGAAATCTCCCGATGAAGAATACGGGCAGATTCGGGAAATATTACAGAAGCATAAAAGAAAATTGATAGAAGTCAAACACTTCCTGGAAAGCTATCCAGGTTAAGGAGTGAGAATTCAGGAGTAAGGAGTCAGGAATAGACAGATTCCTGATGAGGCAAGTGACCAGATAATTCCGGGGCGTAGCGCAGCCTGGTAGCGCACTGGCATGGGGTGTCAGTGGTCGGAGGTTCAAATCCTCTCGCCCCGATCAGCTTGATCAGTTATTCGAACGGGAAGGGACATGAATCATGTCCCTTCTGTGTTTTAGCAGGCAGGAGATATGCATAAAGCTAATACTGAGGGTGGTGAGCGGTGCTGTGAATGTCCCTCTGATGCCGAAAGGCAATGAGCACAAAAAGTATGATGTTATTATCGTCGGTACTGGACCGGCGGCAATCTTTACCGCCCTTGAACTGGCCGATAGCCGGGCTAAGGTTTTAATGCTGGAGCAGGGCAAGGATATCGGCCAGCGGCAATGTCTGGCTGCCGAGCAGAAGATCACCTGTAACCGGTGTCAACCCTGCTCTTTGCTCTCCGGGTGGGGTGGAGCCGGGGCTTACAGCGATGGGAAATTGACGCTCTCCTCCGAGGTTGGAGGATTTCTGGATGAGTATTTGTCCCCGCAGGAGCACAAAGAGCTGATTGACTATGTTGACCAGCTCTACTGCCGGTTCGGCGCTCCGGATTACGTCTACGGCACCGATACTGAAGCCATTGTTCAACTTCAGCGAAAGGCGACGCTCCACGATCTGACATTGATCCCATCCCGCATCAGGCATATGGGCACTGACCAGTGCCTGGAAATTCTGAAGACTTTCCGGCAGCATCTTGATTCCAGAATAGATATGCTTTTTTCCACATCCGTTCAGGAAATCATGGTCCGGGAGGAATCCGCCGTGGGGGTTCGTACTACAGGCGGGCAGGAATTTTTTTCGGACTTCGTTGTCGTGGCCCCGGGACGGGTGGGAGCGAACTGGCTGAAACGGGAGGCCGATCGGCTGCATCTTGCCACCCTGAAAAATCCGGTGGACATCGGGGTGCGGGTGGAGGTTCCGGCGGCAGTGCTGGAGCCGCTCACCCAGATTACCTATGAGCCGAAGCTCATTTTCCACAGCCGGCGGTTTGATGACCGGGTGCGGACCTTTTGTATGAATCCCTATGGAAAGGTGGTTATTGAGTACTGCCAGGGGGTTCATCTGGTCAACGGCCACAGTTATGCCAGAAGCAAGACGGAAAATACGAACTTCGCTCTTTTAGTGAGCACGAAATTTACCGAACCCTTCGATCGTCCGATATCGTATGGCCGCTACCTGGCCCGTCTGGCCAATTTTTTAAGCGGCGGAATCATTGTCCAGCGCCTTGGGGACCTTGTAATGGGCAGACGTTCGACTCCAGATCGAATACGAAGGAATGTGATTGTGCCTTCTCTGCCGGAGGCAACGCCGGGAGACCTGAGCTTCGCCCTGCCGTATCGGTATCTGTCAAACATCATCGAGATGCTGGAGGCCATGAGCAATCTTGCCCCGGGCATCAATTCACGGCATACACTGCTCTACGGCCTTGAGGTCAAGTTTTATTCCCTGCGCCTGCAGCTTACAAGCTCGTTTGAAACACCTATTCACAACCTGTATGCTATCGGTGACGGAGCTGGATTGACCCGCGGGCTGATGCAGGCTTCCATCTCGGGAGTAGTGGCAGCGCGAAGCATTCGGCAAAGGATGACGGGAACCGGCTGAAAATGCCAGGCAATACCTGAAATCGATTCGCTCATATGGGATAGATGGCACACATCCGATGGTACGTATTAAGGATGGAAGAATGCTCTCCCGCAGAGACGCAGAGGCGCAGAGAATGACTGAAAATCATATCCTCGGCGTCTCAGCGTCTCTGCGGGAGAAATACACCACTGCCGTGTCGTCTTTCCCATAAGAGCTAATCGATATTATGGAGAATGGAAAAGCTGTGGATTATCAGATTCAGCGGGAGAGGATGGTTCAGGAGCAGTTGATAGCCAGGGGGATCAAGGATAAGGATGTCCTGCAGGCCATGCGGAAAATACCACGGCATCTTTTCGTAGAGGATGCATTTGCCCTGCGTGCCTATGGAGACCACCCCCTGCCCATTGGTGAAAAACAGACCATTTCCCAGCCCTATATGGTTGGTTACATGGCCGAAGCCCTGGCAGTGAATAAAAAATCCCGGGTGCTGGAAATTGGCACCGGCTCAGGGTATCAGACCGCGGTCCTTGCGGAAATCTGCCAGAAGGTTTATTCCGTCGAGCGGATCAAGAGCCTGGCGCAAAAAGCCCAAAAGCTTCTGGAGCAGCTAGGGTATCATAACTTTCAAATCCTGGTCGATGACGGCAGCAGGGGGTGGCTGGAAAAGGCCCCTTTTCAGGGAATCATTATTTCAGCCTCGGCGCCCAGTGTCCCTCTCTCCCTGTGTGAGCAGCTCGAAGAGGGTGGACGGATGGTAGTTCCTGTCGGTACGGAAAAGTCCCAGATATTACGCATAGTCCATAAAAAGAACGGCCGGATCATTGAGGAGGAAAAACTCCATTGCTCATTCGTAAAGCTTATCGGTGAATACGGATGGAGTGAGTAGGAAAAAGGCAGCAGCCAGGAGACAGAAGTCAGGAGCCAGGAGAAAAAAGGTATTTATTCTGGCTTCTGACTCCTGAATTCTGACTTGTGGCATTAATTATACTTGAGAAAATTTTCAATTTCTGGTAGGCTTTAGTATCTATCCGCCATTAAAATCGGGGCGTAGCGCAGCCTGGTTAGCGCGCCTGCTTCGGGAGTAGGAGGTCGGAGGTTCAAATCCTCTCGCCCCGATTTACCATATAGTCAGTGAAATTATCTTCCTGCGTTTGAGAATTCTAAGCATTTAATCCGATCTCTTGCCTGCCCCAGTCGATAATACTATTAAGGAAGCAGATTTTCATCCGATTGTTCAACTGGAAGAAGGATACTATAGTGGAAAAGTTCTTTGCTGGTGATTTGGATGAGGATACCCTGCCTGAATTCGATGACGAGGGACTGCTCACCGGGCGCGGAGAATCTTCTGGTTATGAGGAAGATTCGGAACAGCAGGAGCAGGAGGGGAGGAGAGGCAAAAGAAAGGCCTGTTTTGATCCTGTCCAGAAATATTTCAGTGATGTCAGCCGGTTGAGTGTTTTGACTGCGGAAGAAGAGTTTCTCCTGGCCAAGAGGGCCTGCCAGGGTGAATTTGAAGCCCGTGCAGAGATGATCAAGGGGAACCTTCGGCTGGTCATCAGTATTGCCAAGAGGTATGTGAACCGGGGACTCCCGCTGCTGGACCTGATCGAAGAGGGAAACTTAGGGTTAATTAAAGCCGTCGAGCGATACGATCCGGATAAGGGGTATCGGTTCAGTACCTATGCCACCTGGTGGATCAAACAATCCATTATCCGGTCTCTGGCCAAACATTCGGGTACGATCCGCCTGCCGATCAATGTTGCCGAAACGGTTAACCGTTTTGTTCACGTACTGCGGAGCATGGCTCAAAAACTGGGCAGGGATCCGACCTGTTTAGAGCTGGCTCAGGTAATGGATATGCCTCTCGGTAAGATAAAGGAACTTCAGGACTTGCTGCAGAAGAGCATATCGCTGGACTCCCTTTCGGAAAGCAGGGGAAATACTCCCATCAGGGATTTTCTTGAGGATACATCCACTCTTCCGCCGGACGAATCGATTGATGTGTTTGAGCAAAAAAAATATATTTCCATCCTGCTCAGTCTGCTGAACGAAAATGAAAATGAAATCATGCGGTTGCGCTTTGGACTCGATGGAGGAGGCGGAATGACCCTGGAGCAGATTGGTCAGATCTACGGAGTAACGCGGGAAAGGATCAGGCAGATTGAGGGGGCTGCCGTGCGAAAATTACGGAAATTTTTGCGAAGGGAAGAATAAAAGGCTTGACAGATGCGGCCGGGATGGATATACTATATCTCGGAAATCAAATCCGCAAGATGTAGGATATCTCCACCTACCCAAAGGAACTTTTATCTAACCCAACAAAACTAATTTTAAGGTTTACTTATCCACGATAAAATTTGCTGAAAAAATACGTGATAAAGAGTAATTACCACACACTTTAGGTAATTTATGGAAGTTACAGGGTTTTACGAGGTTGATGGTCGAGTAGAGCCGGTCTTCACAATTAATCGGAAACCCTGAAAGAAGTCGTTATCAGATTTTCTGCCGATAAGAATAGTGTAGTGATTTTCGGATAGTATTTTGCCTTCCTAGACGCAGTAAAAAATCGAAGTAACTATCAGAAATACTTTTGTTATTTCATGTTCGGCAGGAGGGTGAAACCAAGGGTGAGGCAAAGGTGGGGCGATTCACAGCCATTTATGGAAAGGAAGGTACTATTTTTTCAGGAAGACTATTTATAAGGGATGAGCGCTAATGAATATCGCTGAGCTTAAACAGAAAAACATGGGCGAATTGAGTGATGTGGCTAAGGAGTTAGGAGTATCATCAATCAGCAACTTACGCAAGTCGGAGCTGATTTTTAAAATTTTACAGACCCAGACAGAAAAAAACGGGCTCATTTTTGGTGAGGGGGTTTTGGAAACCCTGCCGGACGGTTTTGGTTTCCTGCGTGCTCCGGATTATAATTATCTTCCGGGGCCTGACGATATCTATATTTCTCCATCACAAATCCGTAAATTTGACTTACAGACCGGTGATACGGTTTCCGGCCAGATACGGCCTCCCAAAGATAACGAGAAGTATTTTGCTCTTCTGAAGGTGGAAGCGGTCAACCGTGAAAACCCGGACATGGCCAAGCAGAAGATACTCTTTGACAATTTGACCCCTCTTTATCCTAACAAGCGCCTCTGTCTGGAAACATCCTCCACCGAACTGTCAGGCCGGATAATGGATTTACTGACTCCTATCGGCAAGGGGCAGAGAGGTCTGATCGTATCACCTCCCAGGACCGGGAAAACCATGCTTCTTCAATCAATTGCCAACAGCATTACTCAGAACCATCCGGAAGTGTTTCTCATTGTGCTCCTGATCGATGAGCGCCCGGAGGAGGTGACCGATATGCAGCGTTCCGTCAAGGGAGAGGTTGTCAGCTCAACCTTTGACGAACCGCCGGAGCGGCATATCCAGGTTGCACAGATGGTCATTGAAAAGGCCAAACGGCTTGTGGAATACAAGAACGATGTCGTTATTCTGCTCGACAGTATCACCCGGTTAGCCCGGGCCTATAACGCCATTATTCCTTCCAGCGGGAAGATTCTTTCCGGCGGTATCGACGCCAACGCCCTTCAGTGGCCAAAGCGGTTTTTCGGTACAGCCAGAAACATCGAGGAGGGAGGAAGCCTGACTATTATTGCCACGGCCCTGGTTGATACGGGGAGCCGGATGGATGACGTAATTTTTGAAGAGTTTAAGGGCACGGGAAATATGGAGATTCATCTGGATAGAAAGCTCGTGGATAAGAGAGTCTTTCCTGCACTTGATATCGATCGTTCGGGAACTCGAAAGGAAGAGCTGCTGCTGAGCCAGAATCAGTTGAATCGGGTGTGGATACTCAGAAAGATTCTTTCCCCTCTGAGCGTGGTTGAAAAAATGGAATTCTTGCAGGAGAAACTGCGGCAAACCAAGAGTAATGAAGAATTCCTGAACTTTATGAACAAGATGGAAGACTAATCCAAAAAATTTTTATTTGACCTCCCTCTTTTCCCCTTGCCTAACGTGTAATATTAGATTACAATCTAAAGTCTTGTCGAAGTATCTACGGCTAAACTTATTTGCAGGAGAGAAAAGGAGTTAGACAATGAAGAAGGGAATTCATCCTCAATACCAGGATGCTGTTATTACCTGTGCCTGTGGCGAGGTTATTCATATCCGCTCGACCAGGCCGCAGATGCATGTTGAAATCTGTTCCAAGTGTCATCCTTTTTATACGGGAGCCGGTGAACAAAGATTGGTTGACACTGCCGGTCGAATTGAAAAATTCCGGCAGCGGTATGAAAAAAGTCAGAAGAAAGAGAAATAATCTGGCGGGAAACCGGGCGGCACATCATAAAAATTCAGGCGGAAGGCAGCAGAGGTATCAAGATGGCCTCGGGCAGGGAGTAAGAGCAGAAGATGTTTCATAAGTTGGCTGAAGTAGAAAAGAAATTCAACGAGTTGAACAGGAGGCTCAGCGATCCCAAAGTGATTTCGGACCAGGAGACCTTTCGCGACTACTCAAAGCAGCATGCGGAAATCGCCGGCATCGTTTCCAAATATCAGGAATACCAAAAGATATGTGCGGATATGGAAGAGGCCAGGGAGATTATCAACCGCAGCAAGGATGAGGAACTGCGGGAGCTGGCCAAGCTTGAGATGGAAGAATATCTGGGCCGCAAGGAGCTCCTTGAACAGGAGCTTCGTATCCTGCTGCTGCCAAAAGATCCAAACGATGAAAAAAATATCATCCTGGAAATCCGGGCAGGCACCGGAGGTGAGGAGGCTGCCCTTTTTGCTGGAGATCTGCTGCGGATGTATCTCAAATACGTGGAAATTCAGGGATGGAAAGCGGAGATCCTTGATACCCACACAACAGGGGTCGGCGGATACAAAGAAGTGATCATTGGCATCCGGGGTGAGAAGGTGTACAGTCAGTTGAAGTTCGAGAGCGGTGTGCATAGGGTTCAGAGAGTGCCGGTTACGGAAGCTTCGGGAAGAATTCATACCTCTACGGTAACTGTGGCCGTATTGCCGGAGGCGGAGGAAATTGATATCGATATCGATCCCAATGAGATCCGGGTGGATATCTTCCGCTCCTCAGGTCCGGGCGGGCAAAGTGTGAATACTACCGATTCTGCGGTCCGAATTACCCATATCCCGACGGGTATTGTTGTTTCCTGCCAGGATGAGAAGTCCCAGCATAAAAATAAGGCCAAGGCCCTGCGGGTTCTTCGCTCCCGGCTGCTGGACAAGCTGCAGAAAGAGCAGCAAAGCGAAATTTCGCAGAACCGGCGTCTCCAGGTTGGGTCGGGAGAGCGAAGTGAGAAAATCCGCACCTATAACTTCCCGCAAAACCGAATCACCGACCATCGAATCGGGCTGACCCTCTACAAACTGGACTCGATTCTTGCCGGGAACCTTCAGGAAATCATCGACCATCTTATTACCTCGGCTCAGGCGGAAGAGCTTAAGCGGGTCGCCTGAAGCTGATTAACTTGCCTTATGAAATCTTCCCTTTTCAGGCCGGATATACCGGGAAAACCTGACGTCCGGCGGTCTCTCCCTGCAATCCTGGAGGAGGCTGCACGTCAACTTGATAGAGCCGGAATCGAGAATTCCCGGTTAGAGGCTGAAGTCCTTCTGGCTCATCTTCTCAAAATCAGCCGTATCGAGCTTTACACCCGGTGGGATGAAGAGCTCCCGGAATCCGTAAGCCGGGAATTGCAGACACTGCTCTCCAGACGAATTGGCCGCGAGCCGCTGGCCTATATCATTGGCCGGAAGGAGTTCTGGTCGCTGTGCTTTATGGTGGCCCCCGGTGTGCTGATTCCCCGTCCGGAGACGGAATTTGTAATCGAGGCGGCGCTGCGGCATGCTCAAGACGCAGTCAGGATCATCGATGTCGGCACCGGAAGCGGAAATATCGCTGTCTGCCTGGCTCAAGAGCTTCCCAATGCCCGTATCTATGCGGTAGACATTTCCGAAGCAGCGCTGCGGGTGGCTCGCCGGAATGCGGCTTATCACCAGGTAATTGAGAGAATCATCTTTCTTCAGGCAGATATGCTCTCGGCCTTCGCGCCTGACATCCCCTCAGGATTTATTGATTGCATTGTTTCAAACCCCCCCTATATTTCATCAGCGGAAATATCCACGCTGGCCCCGGAAGTCAGGGTTTTCGAACCCCGGGTCGCTCTGGAAGGCGGAATTGACGGCTTGGGCTGCTACCGCCGGTTGATCCATGAGAGCACGGCGATTTTGAAAGCCGGAGGCAGGATTATTCTGGAAATGGGCTATGGACAAAAAGATGCCCTGGTCCGAGAGCTTCAGAGTCAGGGGTATGAGGTGCAGGAGATCGTGGTCGATTATGCAGGTATCGATCGGGTGATTGCAGCCAGGTTGGGATGAATACTTAAAAAATAAAGGAGGAACCATGAAAATTCTTACCACGCAGCAGGGCAATTTTGCCGGGGAGATAAACCGACTGATCGACCGCTTCTCACTGGCGGCTGAAGGGATAGAGGAAAAGGTCAGGGGCATTATTCAGAGAGTGCGGCAGGAAGGTGATCAGGCACTGCTCGATTACAGCCGGGAGTTTGACGGTGTATCCTTGAGCCGGGAGGACCTTCTGGTGAAGGAGACTGAAATTGAGGATGCCTACAAGCTGGTGAATGATGCTGAAATTTCATCGATGAAATTAAGCATCGTAAGGATTCGCGAATTTCACCGTCATCAGAAGAGTAAATCCTGGTTTTACTCTGAAGAAAACGGTACCGTATTGGGTCAGCTCATCACGCCGATCGAGAAGGCAGGCATTTACGTACCGGGCGGCAAGGCTGCCTATCCGTCATCGGTGATCATGGGTGTGGTACCTGCTCAGATTGCGGGCGTTAAGGATATTTTCATTGCCTCTCCCCCTGGTAAGGATAAGAAATTGTCTCCGTATACCCTGGTTGCCTGCGATCTTCTGGGAATTAAAAAAATCGGGAAAGTTGGCGGCGCTCAAGCCGTTGCAGCCCTTGCTTATGGTACCGAGAGTATACCCAGAGTGCAAAAAATTGTTGGTCCGGGTAACATTTATGTAACAATGGCCAAAAAGCAGGTTTTCGGGCTGGTAGACATTGACATGCTGGCTGGCCCCAGTGAGGTATTGATCCTGGCTGACAAGACTGCTCATCCGGTATACATTGCTGCTGATCTGCTTTCCCAGGCGGAGCATGACGAGCGGGCCGTGACGATGGTTGTGAGTCCGGAGGATTCGATCATTCAGGAGGTCGAGCGTCAGGTTGCAGCCCAGGTGGAGCAGTTGTCCAGAAAAGAGATCGCCGGACGTTCCCTGCAGGATTATGGTTATCTCATCCGCACCGGTGACATGGAGGAGGCCATCGGTCTGGTCAACCATCTGGCTGCCGAGCACTTGATACTGGCAGTAGATAACCCTTTTGCCCTTCTGCCCAGGATACAAAATGCAGGCTCTATATTTTTAGGCCATTTTACCCCGGAAACCATGGGAGATTATCTGGCGGGACCAAACCATGTCCTGCCGACTTCCGGAACAGCGCGATTTTTCTCTTCCCTTGGGGTGGATACTTTTTGTAAACGATCCGGTTTTATGCACTGGACCCGCAGCGGTTTGGAAGAACTGGGTCCCCAGGCGATAATATTGGCAGAAATCGAGGGGCTGACAGCCCATGCCGGGGCTATCCGGCGAAGGTTGTCTCAAGATTAGGGGCAGAGATTTGGTTAGGGAGAGAGGGTTTTTGAGGTTATATTCAATCCGGCTATTCATCCCCGTATGCTTATTATTGCAGGTCCAATTTAGTGAGAGCCTTCTCCTGCCATTTTTTCAAAAATAATATATTATTCAATTATATTATCTATTTACCCAGGTAGTTTGACAATACTAATTTATAAGTGTTATAATTTATTTACATCTCTCGGCAATATACGATATCTCTGCTTCGAAGTAGCCTGGATGGAATAAGCAGGGTATGAGAGAAAGTGTATTCTCAGTGATTTGGATACGGAAAATCAAAAACTCAGCATCAAGTTAGGTAATCATTTGCATATTATGAACAGATATGCACACTCTTTTTTCTTTGATATAGGGGAAAATGGGAAATATCGGATAAAAGAGAAGGTGTGGGTAAAGGAGAGGGACGGAATTATTAAGAGAACAGGCAGGAAGTTAGGGTATCTTTCTATTACCGGATCAAATGGCATCTGATTTGCTTATAATTCAATCCAAGGTGTAATTTATTTTTTCAGGGGGGTAGAGGTATAGCATTGATAAGCATAGCCTTTTTGGATGAAAAATCTTTCAGAAATTTAAGCGGTTTTTTTTGTGTTTGGCGAAAGGGGGTCCTCATTTATGGAATTTATTAAAAGCAGCAGGATAACCTGCCTTTTTCTCCTGGTAGGCATGATCTTTCTTTCAGCATCCGGCTGGGCTTTGGAGCCAACCGTCACCGATGTAACTACCCGGTCTTTCAGTGTAGTTTGGACGGAAAGCACCGGCGGTTTAGGTAGTTGCAGCCTCCAGGTCAAAAAAAGCGGTGGCGGATTCGTGGACAGCAGTCAGATTCTTCTCGAATCTGATGAGGATGCGCTGGCCCGCGGGGTGATAAAGTTTGAAGTCGTCGGATTGGATTACGGCGCTACCTATACCTATTCGGGAACCAGAAGAAATGGAAGTAGTTTTAACGGTTCAAAATCAGTAACTACTGCTCTCTTTAAGGGACTGGTCTCGCTTGATCCGGAGGCCAACGATATTGTAACCAATGATATTTTTCATGTGGCTGTTTACAATGCCGATGGGAAAACACCGGCTCTGGGTGCTCTGGTGATGGGTGAAATTTATGCGGATGCAAGCTGCACGACCCTGAAAAGCGCTTACCCTCTGACCGGCTGGGTTGGATCCGGCATGCCGGGAAATCCCCTGACTGCGGATTATGCGGGTAAGACATTCGATCCCAATAATGTTTCGTATAAAGAATATGCAGCCTTAAATTTGAACAACCTGTTTGCGGATGATCCGAAAACATCGGCAGTGGACCTCTTTCCCCTTCAGTTAACCGGCGATGATCCGGTTACGAGCACTGTAGTGGAAGGTGATTATATCAAGGTGACGGTGATTCCAGGCCTGACTGCCACAGCCGGAGATGCGGTACAGATCATGCCGGTTCCGGGCATCACCAGGGTGGGAACCCAGGAAATCAGCTCAGCCAAGGCAGCCGTGAAGGTCATTTTACAGGCTGGAATGAATACCTTCTCCTATCCGTTTGAAGTGCCTGCCGGCTATACCATTAAAAAGCTGGTGGAAGCGATTTACGCAGCAGGAGGGAAAGTCAAGCAGGTCAAACGCTATGACAAGGGCAGTTGGCCGGTGGCAAGCGTTGTGTATCTTTCCAGTGGACCCAAGATCAATCCTGCGGCGAGCGGGGAGGTTGCGATCATGCCTGGCGAGGGATATCTGGTCATTATGGATGGTACCGCCTTACCACAAAATTTTTATATTAGCGGTTCTCCAACGCCGACCACAATCACTCTTCGTGGTGGCATGAATGTTGTTAATTTCACCCAGATTCCAAGCTTCTATAAAATTGTCGACCTGGTCAAGGCAATTTCTGCAGCCGGAGGGAAGGTCAAGCAGATTAAACGCTATGATAAGGGCAGTTGGCCGGTGGCAAGTGTTGTTTATCTTTCCAGTGGCCCCAAGATTAACCCTGCGGCGAGCGGGGAGGCTCTCATTGAAAGAGGAAAAGCCTATTTAGTCATTATGGACTCAGCTACTCAAGGTACATTAACAGTTGATCCGCTTGTAACCAAGTGAAAAAAAAGAGAAGATTGGACTTTGCATAATACTAAAGATGTATATAGCGAAAGGAGGAGCTTGACATGCCCAAGTTTTTAAAACGGTTTTTATTGACTTCCTTATCCATTGGGTTTTTTAGCCTTTTCTGGTTAATAGCACCTCAGTTTGCCGGTGCATTTTCCATAAACGGAGATGCTGTTACCTATGATGTAACCTTTAGTTCTTTTTGTGTGGTTTGGGAAGGCAAAATTGACGGAACGATATCGTCCTATGAAGTCATAGTTTATAACGATCAGGCTGGAAGCAGCCGAAGTGAAGGTTTCGTGTCGAATCCGATCGGTCTGAAAGATAACGGAGTTATGGCGGTTCAGGTGACCGGACTGGCCGCTCAACAGACATACTACTACCAGATTAAGGTTGTGGAAAATGGCACTGAGTATTACTATCCCTCCACGCCGCCCTTGAAAGAAGTTACAACCCAGTTTGATGAAGGAGCAGCAGGTAATACCCCTCCTCCCAACCCTTCAGTAATTTTTCGCGTATATTTAGGGGACGGAGCGACCCCGGCTGGAGGAGCTTTTGTTTATATGGAAGTGGCTGGCGCAAGCTACCCCGTTGCCGGCAGTACGGATTCCGGTTGGGTTGATGCTGAATATGGCGATGGAACGATTAGCCTGGGTGGTGGAACACTTTTCAGTCAAAGTACCAAGAAATATTTAACCCTGAATGGTGGTGAATCCATTACTGTCAAGTGCCTGGGTGGAAGTTATGGCAGCAAGGCAGCAACAATCGCAAGCTTTGATCCCAGCCTGATGTGTCAGGTTGGATTTGAATGTGTCGATGAATATGCAAACAAGATCGTATTAGCCCTCAATTCACCACCGAAGATCGACTCTCTTGCCAAAGCTTCCGGCTCTGATATCCGAGAGGCTAATGGTAAATATGTGATTAAACCCGGCCAGCAGTTTACCCTGGATGTTTCAGGCTCCGATCCGGATGAGGGAGAGAGCATAAGCTCATGGGCCCTGAAAAATGCTCCGGATAACAATATGGTAATTACCAGAGATGCAGGAGATTCAAATAAGGCCAAAATAACCTGGAGCCCGGTAAGCAGTACTCTCGGTGAAACTACGGTCACTATCGAAGCCAGCAACGACAAGACCGGGTCAAGAACCTTCATCGTTCTGGTTACCGATGGAAAACCCAGCGCCCCGACGTCGGTTTCCGTGGCACCGGCCAGTCCCAAGACCGCTGATGACCTTACCTGTACGGTTACCGGCGGCGTCGATCCTCTTGGAGACAATGTAACTTACGTTTACACCTGGTCGAAAAATGGATCAGTACAGAGTGATCTTACCGGAAGCAGCGTACCAAGCAGCCGCACCGCCAAGGGAGAGACCTGGTCCTGTTCGGTTACAGTCAAAGATACTCCCTTTGATGGCGAGAGTGCACCCAAGGCTTCAAATACGGTAACTATCGCCAACACCCCGGCCACAGGGACTCCGAGCGTGAGCATCAGTCCTGCCAATCCGGCCGCAGGTACCAACCTGGTTGCTACCGTGAGCACCACAGGATGCACGGATGCGGATGGCGACACTTTGGGTTATAGCCTTAAGTGGTTTAAAAATGGTCAGGAAACCAGTAACACTGATCTGACGCTGCCCGGCAGTCAGACCAGGAAGGGCGAGAGCTGGGTATGCAAAGCCACCCTGACTGAAGGTGGTGTCAGCACCAGTAACATCGGTACATCCAATTCCCTGACTATCGCCAACACGCCGCCTTCTGCTCCCGGCAACATTTCGATAGAGAAAGTTGCCAATGGCATCAAGTGTACTGTGGGACAGCAGGCCACTGATTCTGATACCAATGACACGGTACAATATATCTATAAATGGATATGCACTATAAATGGCGCTATTCAGCCTGCGGTGACCCAGGGGCCTACTGCCGAGCGCAACCAGATATTATCTTCTGGATTGGCCAAGAATCAGACCTGGCACTGTGAGGTTGCTGCTACTGATGGTACGGCCACAACGGATTATGTGCGAAGCCCTGCTTCCCAGGATTATACCATTGTCAATAATCCACCGACCAAGCCGGTCGCTTCGACGACTCCTGCCAGCCCTTACAGGGACGAGTCCCTGGTGTGCGCTGTGACCACCCAAAGCACCGATCCGGACGGCGATACGGTACGCTACACCTATGAATGGTTCAAGGATGGACAGGCAATCCCCGGCAGCAGTACGACGAATACCTCCGCACTCAGCTCTACGCTGCCTTCAAGCGCAGGCCTGGTGCAGGGATCTCAGTACACCTGCAAGGTTACTCCTTCCGATGGACAGACCGATGGACCGGCCCATACGACAGCAGCCGTAACTATTGGCAACCGTCCTCCTACCATTGTCATTAAAAGGGGCGGGCAGACAATCGCGGCAGATGTGGTCAGCGTTAATGAAGCCGAGCCTGTTACCCTTGAAATCGTTGGCAGTGATGCGGATAATAACGGGTTGACCTGCTCCGCAATCACGCTCCCGGATAGTTCAGCTACCTTTGCCAACAATATCTTAAGCTGGACTCCTGCGGTAGGGGCCTCGGGTGTAAACCAGGGCATGTATCCGGCTACTTTTAAGGTTGAGGAAACCGATGGTAAACCGACGAACCTGTCTGTTACCAAGAGCATCCAGATTCAGGTAATTTATCCTTCCCAAATGGTCGAAGACTTTGAGTATTTAGCGAGCAGTCCAACGCCGGAGCAGAATGGATGGTTCCGCCTGCAAGGCCAGGGGCAGATGAGCGTGTTAGAGGAAGCACTTGATGACAAGACCAATCACTACCTGAAGACGGTTACCTCGCATGCGGATCCTAACTCCATAACAGCTACAGCGCAACTTCAATATATTGTTACCAAGTGGCTCAGCAATTTTCTCGATACCCAGGACTTTCCTGAACTGCAATTCAAGATTGCAGACCGCAACACCTATTATGTAGAGGTATGTATTCATGCAATCGATAACAGCGGGCAGGGCAGGAATTACTTCCTGCGCTACATTCCTCAGGATCCAGTGAACAATAAGGAATTTGAAGTCAAGGGACTCTATATCACCTGGTCCATCGGCAGGCAATATATCAATCCAGATGGGGTTCAGATTACCCGGAATATGGAAAAAGACCTTAACCTGGCCATTGCTGCCACGCAGCAGGAGCAGGTCCACTATGATTACCTGATGGGTATTGTTCTGCGTGGGGATATCGACTATTTAGACGATATTTCCGTGGCTAAAGGGACTCCTGATTTCACACCTCCCAAGGATGTTCAAAACCTGACCGCTATTGCCAAAGATAAGGCGGTTGTCCTCTCCTGGACTATCCCCGCTGATCAGACGAGCGATACCATAGGCTACCTGATTGAGACCGCAGATGCTCCAAGCAAGGTTGTTAAGGTACCATCTCCGGCCACATCCTATACGATTACCGGATTAACCAATGGCAAAAATTACACATTCACGGTTAAAGCCTATGACAATGCCCCGGTAAAGGACAAAACCGGCAAGGAAATAATCGGTAACCTCAGCAGCGGTGTTTCCACTTCCATTCAGCCTCAGAGGGATACTATTGCTCCGGTTTGGCCGGCCAATGCCCTTACCGCTACATCACAGAATAAGGCGGTTCTGTTGAGCTGGACTCGTCCGAGCGATGCTGATCTGGATTTCTTTGAGATTTTCCAGGATGGGAGCTCCATCAAGGTAGTGGATAAAACCGTTACCAGCTACCGGGTCGCTAATCTGGAGAATGATAGGCCCTACAGCTTTACCGTAAAGGCATATGACAATGCAACACCTTCAAATGCCTCAACGGTTTCAGCCACAGCAATTCCAGCACCACCGATCGAGATCATGGTGGATGGTTTTGATTATTCCGGTACAGAGAAACCAACGGACCACGGCTGGTTCCGTTTGCAGGGTACCGGCAGTATCAACCGTGTAACTCAAGGTGGAGACAGCTATATGAACCTGGCCACAACGGCCAGCAATAAGCTGAACTTCATCGTTACCAAGTGGATGGATAATCCCGAGGAATGCAACAATCCGGAGCTTCATTTCGACCTGAGGTCCAGCGGGCAGTGCCGTGTCGAATTTTACATCCTGGCAAGCGATAATAATAAATATTTTCTGAGTTACCAGCCGGATGTCACGAAGGAGTCTGATTATTGTGAGACTCCGGATAAGGTTCGACAAGGGCTCTATATTACTCACTATCTTGGATGGAAGGGGAGAAATGCAAATAGTGACTGGCGCACCATAATCAGGAACCTGAGCAAGGATATTCAGGATGCCCAGGGCCTTGAGAATGTAACCTTTAAGTATCTTCTGGGAATCATCATCCGGGGTGAATGTGATATCAACAATATCCGGTTGGAAAAAGCCATTCCTGATGTCGATAATCTGATAGCCAGGCCGGACAGCGGTTCGGTAGAGTTGAGCTGGAGCAGTCAGAACCCGGACGAAGTTAAAGAATTCCATCTCTCTGTTGATGGAGGGGCAGTGGTTGTTATTCCGAATCAACCTAATGCTGGTACAACCAACGAGTACAGTTACCAGGCAACTGGCTTGACTAATGGCATTCCCTCAACCTTCACCCTTACCCAGGTCATGGACGATGGGCTGGAAAGCAACGGAGTTGAAATTTCAGCCGTACCACGGCAGTTCACCTATCATGACGAGTGCAACAATGTGAATAGCTGGGATGACAATGTCGCTGAACTGGGAGATATCGCCACGATCTATGATCCCCAGGTTCATAGTGATGTTATCTCTATTGTTCCAAACGCCGATTTGGCTTCTCCTGCCCGCTACATGGCGACAACAAGTATTGATACTGCAGGCAAGATTGTAACTTTGCGTGTCAAGTCTGATGGCGAGTTTATACTCTGGTTCAAAGTAAGGGATAGTTTCTACGTTGAGTATAACTTCCTCTATGCTACCGGCGGAGCAGTAAATACCGGAGCTTCAATTGGAACCTGGGCTTATAGTTATCTGGGCCAATCCTACACGGATGGCAAATGGCATACGCTGACATTGAATCTGGAAGACCTCATGCAGGTATACTACGGCGATGTTGAGCTCACCGGTATTGACGGTGTGGTCATCGGCGGGAATGTTTTGATCGATGATATAATGGTTTATTAATAACGCCAATAGATAGTAATAAGCCAGGCTTACGCTTGCTGTTGAAGGGGTGATAAGGTCAAATGACCTTATCACCCCTTTTCATTTTTTTATTTTACTGAATTATACTGCCTGATAAAGGATGCATTGAGCATTAGCTCGTTACATCTTGAGAATAAGGTTCCTTCTCCGGCGTTTTAGCATAATCCTTGACAGAAATCACAAAGTCAAATATCATTTTTATAGTAAAGTGTGGATTATTCATGAGTGCATTTCGGGATTCTGGAAAATATTATGTGGGTAAATCCCAATCGCTCATATATGGTAGCCATCACACTGTTTGGATCTGATGCCTTTAGCGAAGTGAAAATCCTATAGAGGGGATTTCCCGCAGAGACGCAGAGGCGCAGAGGTAAAAAAGACAAATTATTTTCTCTGCGCCTCTGCGTCTCTGCGGGAGAAATATTACTGTGTTGTCTTACCAATATGAGCGATCCCAATAACAGAAAGGATAAAAAAATGTTAAAAGTTGATGAAATCAAGACAGCCATTGAATCTCTTCCTGATGTTGATTTCGTCCAACTCCGAAAGTGGTTCTTAGGAAAGGACTGGGAAAAATGGGACAAACAAATTGAGGCTGACTCAGAGTTAGGGAAATTAGACTTTCTAATCAAAGAGGCGCGTGATGAGAAAAGCAAGGGGAGTTTGAAGGATCTATAAATGCATCGGACAACCACTCGTTTCTGGAAATGTTTTGAGAAGCTGCCGGAAGCAGTTCAAAGAATTTCGCGGGAAAACTTTCACCTCTTGAAAATGGACCCTTGGCATCCATCACTTCATTTTAAGAAGATAGGTAAACTGTGGTCAGTCAGGGTTGGGTTAAACTACAGAGCTCTTGCAGTCGAAGATAATGGGGATTTCATCTGGGTTTGGATTGGCACCCATGACGAATATGAACAAATGATCAGACAAGTAAGTTAATCTTTGCTACGGCCAAGTTTATTTTTGCATTGGATATTGGATATAGGTTACGCAGACATACATTAGAATCCATCATCAAAAAGAGGCCTCCACAAAATTTTGTGGAGGCCTCTTTTCGTGTGCTTATGGCGCCATAAGCAGGCAATCTCGCACAACGCCTGGTCTTGGCGTAAGGTTACATATAATGCTTACGGCATTGGTGCGGGTGGTACCATAGGAGGAGCGGATGGGCTTGCCGTATTGACCAGCTTCATATTTTTGGTGATGGTGGCCTTGGATTTTAGCTGCTCGATATATCCGGTGATTTTTTGCTCCCGTTTTTTATACAGCAGGGTGGGTTCGATGATATCTTTGAGATCCTCAAACTTGTTTGCACCAGCCGCTTTTTTATCGGTAACGGAGATAATATCATAGAGCTTCCCCTGTCCACCGCCAAAGTTATTTCTCTCAACTTTTTTTACTTCTCCAACTTTGGTGGAAAAAGCCGCCTCTTCGAAAGCATGGTCCATCCTGCCACGCTGTATATACCCAATGTCACCGCCCTTCTCGGCCGAGAACTGGTCGATTGAATGCTGTTTTGCCAGGGCAGCAAACTTTTCACCTTTTTTCAAACGGGCTATAATATCGTCGGCCACTTTACCATCACTGACCAGAATATGACTGACCCTGACCCGTTCGGGAATATTCTTGAATTGAGGATCGTCCTTATGTTCATTATAGTAAGCGCGGTATTCATCATCTGAGGCCTTAATGTCTTTGCAGAGCACATCCATGGCAAACTTATTGGCCAGAATACCATCAGCAAAGATTTGTGTCCGTCTCACGAATTCAGGATCCTTATCCATGCCGATACGTTTGGCTTCCATGACGAAAAGCATGTTTTTAATCTTGTCTTCAACCATGTTCTTCAGGAAGGAAGGGTTCTTCAGGAGCGGGCTGTCAAGAGGATTACCGTAGTTGGCCTGCCCGCCGACAAGGTCATTCAGAATTATCGGGGTGCCGTTTACTTCTGCAACCTGGATTTTCAGCAGGCTTTCATCCCTGGTCTTTGCTTCTTCAATTTTCGTCAGATTTTTATCAAGTATCTTGACATTAGCCTTGGAGCGCAAACTCTCGAGCAATGAACTGGTAATTTGATCGGTTTTCTCTTTAGCCATTTTAAACTGGAGATAGTTCTTCTTGCTTTCCAGTTCCTTGCTGGTCAGCTCTTTCCTCTCAATAGCTTTAAAGAGAGCGTATCCTTCCCGTGTTTTAATGGGCTCACTGACCTGGCCGTCTTTCAATTTGAAAATGACCGCTTCAACCTCTTCCGGAAAAACATTGGTATTGATGATGACAAAGTCGATATCTCCGCCCTTGTCGGCATTTCTGCCTATGGACTTTTCCTTGGCCATTTTTTCAAAACTGGCTCCCTGCTTTATCTGCTTGAGAATGTTTGCAGCTTCTTCCTTGGTTTGGGTAACGATCTGCTGGAACCTGACCTTTTGCCGTTCATTGGGAGGTATCAGATTATTCAGTTCCTTGTCAGACAGTTTCGTCTTATCAGTAACCTTTTTCTGATAAAAAAACAGAGCCAGTTGCTGTTCATTGATCAGCTTGAGCTGTTGCTGGACCATGGGGTCTTTATCCAGATTCTGCTTTCTCGCTTCCTGAGCGAGCAGCATGCTGGCGATTATCTGTTGAAGTAAAGTTTCACGGTCTGTCCGGCCCTGTGCAATCTCGTTGAATTCGGCAAGTGTGATTTTTGTCCCGTTTACTTCAGCAACGGTCTGCTGGGAATCATCAGCCCAGGACTGATGAGTACTCAAAAGGCATAGAGAGCAAAGGACAACAAACATAGCGGTAATTCTTTTCATTTTTTCCTCCTTAGAGAGATTATAAACAAAAAAAACACATAGATTGTAGGGCCACAGCCTCTGTGTTAAGGCGAAGAGAGATTTTTGACAGGTTTGCTGTTAAATATACAGAATTACTTGCCGGATGTCAACTTTCTCCTCTCCAATTTTTAGAAAAATACAGACATTTTCCTGCTTGCGTCATGAGTTGTTTCCTGGTATTTTCCGATTATTGCTCTTTTTGAGCTATTTCATTAATGAGGTTAGTTAACTTTATTTTTCATCGGCAGGTAAAATTGTTGGCATCGTAAGCTTTGCGGCCTGTGGAATCGATCAGCAGGCAGGGAGAGGGAATTCGATGAGATTTTCGTATACCTGAACACAGGGAACGAAGAGAAGAAAAGAGCATGCGATGAGGGAAAATATGATTGTCATTGGAATAACCGGAAGTATCGGTTCTGGAAAAAGCACTGTCAGCAGGATGTTTCAGGAACTGGGAGCCAGTGTCATTGATGCAGACAGAGTCGCCCGGCAGGTTATGGCTCCATTCGAGGCCGGCTGGTGGGCAGTTTACGAATATTTTGGTCAGGGCATAATCTGTCCGGCTACATCTGAAATTAACCGGGCCAAGCTTGGCGAGCTCGTTTTTGAAGATGCTTTTTTGTTACGGAAGCTGAACTCTCTGATTCATCCGTCAATTATCACCAGGATACAGGATTGCCTGCGGCAACTTTCTGGTCAGGGGGTGAAAATAGCCATCGTTGACGCTCCCCTGCTGATTGAGGCCGGGCTGCATCGTGATGTTGACCTGGTTGTGGTTGTCTCTGTAGAGCAGGATATCCAGATAGCCAGGCTGCAAAGCCGGGATTCGGGATTAACGAGGTCGAAAATTTTACAGCGGATTGCCAGCCAGATGAGCCTGGAGGACAAAAAGAAATATGCTGACTATGTGATCGATAATAATCAATGCCTTGAAAAAACCCGTCAGCAGGTGTATTTGATCTTTCGGGAGGCGGTTAAAAAGGAAGGGCGATCGAGAGAATAGTTGATTTCAATGATTGATTATGCTATTATTTTAAAATCTGAACTCTGGTAAGACGAGGATACTTATTGAATTTGCGTACTTTTGATCATATTTTGGTAACAGAAGCATTTCAACCATACTATTTACGAAATAAAGCTTTCATGGGAGGAAAACAGTTGATTTATTATGAAACATTACTGATTATCAACCCAAACCTGTCTGAAGAGGAAGTGGAGACTCTGGCCCAAAAAATAAAAAAAATCATGGAGGACCTGGGGGCGTCGATAATCCAGGCGGAAAACTGGGGTAAAAGACGTTTGGCCTACGAAGTAAAAAAGTTTAAAAAGGGATATTACCTGGCTTATGATTATAAGGTCGAAGCAAGTGATATGTTAAAAAAGCTGGATGCCGCTCTCCGATATGACGAGCAGGTTTTGAAATATATGACCGTCAATATGAAGGAATCCAATATTGGCAAAGGAACTCCAATGGCCACAGCCAAGGAAGGTTTCCGGGAATCGGGGGTGGCGGAGGGTATTGAGTAATGGCTTCTTATAATAAAGTTATTTTAATGGGAAATCTGACAAAAGATCCTGAGCTGCGCTACACCTCAAACGGCCTGGCCGTAGCCCATCTGAGCCTGGCGGTAAACCGCAGATTTACCGCCAAGGAGGGAGAAAAAAAAGAAGAGGTGGACTTTTTCGATATCGAAACCTGGGATAAACAGGCAGAGCTGTGCAGTGAATATCTCAATAAGGGAAGCGGCGTCCTGATCGAGGGGCGGCTGAAACAGGACCGGTGGGAAGACGAGACCGGCAGCAAGCGGTCCAAAATCAAGATTGTGGCGACAGCAATCCAGTTCCTGCCCAAGCGGTCTGGTGAGGAAATCGGAGGAGTGAGTGATGGAGGTGATTTCCCGGACAGTGGAAGCGGATTTGAGGGGAAGAACAACGCTCCATTCTAGGATTCAAACAGAGGGGGTTTGCCGGCAAGTGGGCGGGCACAGTGCTCAATAGTTTATTGAACCATTCTTGTTGAATGGGTATTTTTTCCATGGAGAGTTTATGAAAGCAAAAATGCTGACTCGATTTAGAAGAAGAAAAATTTGCAAGTTCTGTGAAGGGAAAATGGATTTTATCGATTTCAAAGACACGAGAAGGCTTCGCAGCTTTATGACGGAAAGAGGCAAGATCATTCCCCGCCGGATCTCGGGAAATTGCGCCAAGCATCAAAGAGAATTGACCCAGGCGATCAAGAGAGCCAGGAACATCGCACTTTTGCCATTTCTGGCTGAATAGTTTTCCCAATTCCCTCACAGTCATCATCCGTAAAGATGCTTTGAGGGCTGCCTGATACCAGATGTGCTCAATGTGCAGACCAGGGAGTTGAAGATTCCTTGAGCAGTAACCAAGAAAGACATGACGATGGCAGTAATTCGAAAGATTATCATGCTCTCAAGAAGACCCCTGCTATTTTGGGATCTATCCTCTTGATTATAGGCCTGTTCCTCATATCTCAGCTTTTTCTGATCGCTTTAGTGCCCATTCCCTTGACCTTCATTATCCTGCGGCGGGGAAAGATTCAATGGGTAATTGGCGCTTTCCTCCTGGCAGGAACGGTCGCAGTTTTTGCCAAGCCGGATGTGAATCCGTTGTATCATGCTCTGATTATCCTGGGCTGGCTGAGTTTTGTCTTTGCGGAGCTTTTTGAACGGGGATTGTCGAGCGAGCGGATCATTCTGACAGGTTCAGCGGTCTCGATCATTCTGCTCTTTTTTTTCCTGGGATTGTATTCCTTCAGAGCTTCCACGGCCCCCGATGCGTTCTTACGCCATGAAATAGACCAATCGATGAGTAAAATCATCGACATCTACGAACAAGGGGGGATGGAACCTGACCAGGTAGCGATGCTGAAAAAAACATCGCCGCAGATAGAAGAAAGCCTGATCAGTGTATTCCCGGCTATTCTTATTGTCATCCTCATTTCGGTTGTGCTGATCAATTATTTCCTGCTCCGGCGATGGCTGCAATTTATGGAATTTCCGGTTGAAGACCGAAGGCCGTTTTGGCAATGGATCGTGCCGGACTGGTGGGTCTGGCTATTTATTGTATCGGGAATACTCTGGTATTTCCTCAAAGTGCCGCTTCCATCCAGGATTGGTTTGAACTTTCTGGTTGTGGCCAGTTATTTATACCTGATTCAAGGAGTGGCGATTATCATCTATTTTTTTCAAAAGGGTCGGATACCTTCATTTTTCAGGTATTTGGGATTAGTGGTGGTCCTTTTCATTCCAGGCAGTTACATCTTCCTGACTCTTGGGGGACTGTTTGACAACTGGATTGATTTCCGAAAGCTCCGGGTCAGGTCTCAGGAAACCGGTGCCTGAAGTACGAGCGCTCTGATTTGCCAGGATTTGAGTGAAAAATTACAAGGAGAAAACGTATGGAAATAATTCTTCAAAAAGATGTGCATAACTTGGGACTAATCGGTCAGGTAGTTAATGTATCTCCCGGTTATGCCCGCAACTACCTGATTCCGAATAAATTGGCTATCAAGGCAACACCCAAAAACCTTGCTCTGATGAAGAAGCAGGAGTCCCTCATCAAGGCTGCTCAGGAAAAGGCCAGAAAGGAATATGCTGACCTGGCGGTGCAGTTGGAAAAACTCTCTTTCACCTTTGCCAGAAAATCGGGAGAAAACGACAGGCTTTTTGGCTCGGTCACCAATGCTGACATTGCTGAAGCTTTAAAAGGCGAGGGGTTTGAGATTGACAAGAAAAGAATCATCCTTGAGGAACCTATTAAAGCCCTGGGAATCTTCAAGGTCCCGGTGAAGCTCCACCCGGAAATCATTGCCCAGCTCAAAGTATGGGTAGTAAAAGATGAGCCGGTGATTAAGAAGGAGACCCCTGCTGAACAGGAGGAAGATACTTCTTCGCAGGAGTAATCCGGGGGGATGGTAGGATACTATCATTTTAGAGTATGGGGGCTGGAAAAAAAGCAGGTTGCAGTATGAAACCGGAAAGCCATTCGGGAGAGGGGATAGCATTACGGCAGCCGCCGCAGGATCGCGATGCGGAGCGGGCTGTTCTGGGGGCAATCTGTCTTGAACCGGAATCTATTACTAAAATTATTGATATCATTCAACCGGACAGATTTTACGATCCGGCGCATCGCAAGATTTTCACCTCGATGCTCGACCTGCACAATCGCGGAATACTCCCTGATTCGGTGACACTCAAGGATGAGTTGATCAGCCGCAACGAGCTGGATGAAGTCGGCGGAGTAAGCTATCTGATGACTCTGATGGATTCAACGCCGACAGCAGCCAACATCAAATCCTATGCCCAGATCCTGCATAAAAAATTTCTGGCCCGGCAGTTGATCGCCGCAGCCACGCAAATAGCTCAGCGGGGATATGAGGAGCAGAAGGAAATCGAAAACCTTTTGGATGATGCCGAGAGATTGATTTTCAATATCTCGGAGACCAGGGCACATCAGGGCGTCCAGTCCATCCGGTCCATCATCTCCAACAGTTTTCAGTTGATCGAAAAGCTCTATGAGTCCAAAACACGGGTAACCGGCCTGCCGACCGGCTTTGTCGATTTCGATAGCATGACCTCCGGGCTGCAAAATACGGATCTGGTTATTATTGCAGCCCGGCCATCGATGGGAAAGACCAGCCTGTGTCTGAATATTGCTCAGCATGTGGCCATAGAAGCGGGAGTTACGGTGCTGATATTCAGTCTGGAGACAGCGAAAGAGCAGATGGTGCTGCGGATGCTGTGCTCTGAGGCTGAAGTCAGTGGACACAAGCTGCGGACAGGCTACATGGGAGAGCGGGACTGGGAGCGGATGGTGGCGGCTGCGGCTAAATTATCTGAAGCCAATATCTACATCGATGACTCTGCCTCCATAACCGTCATGGAAATGAGGGCCAGAGCCCGTCGGCTCAGGAAAGAGGCGGGGCTTGGCCTGATCATTGTGGACTACCTGCAACTGGTCCAGGGACATGGCAGGCAGGAAAGCCGGCAGCAGGAAATTTCCGGGATCTCCCGCAGCCTGAAAGGCCTGGCCAAAGAGATGAATATTCCGGTGATTGCCCTGTCGCAATTGAGCCGGGCAGTTGAGACCCGCGATAAAAAAGATAAACGCCCCATACTTTCGGACTTGCGGGAATCAGGGGCCATTGAGCAGGATGGCGATGTGATCGCCTTTCTCTACCGGCCTGAGCTTTACAATCCGGAAGATGATCCCGGCGTGGCCGAGCTGATCATCAGAAAGCAGCGTAATGGCCCTATCGGGACAGTGAAATTGGCCTTTCTCAAAGATTATACGAAATTCAAAAACCTGGCCAGGGAAGATGGTTTCTTTTAGATGACCTCTGATTACCGGCCTACCATTGCAGAAATACATCTCGATGCCATTCGAGCAAATATCCGTCAGATCCGGAAAATGGTCGGCCCGACAAGAAAAATAATGCCTATCGTCAAATCAAACGCTTATGGGCATGGAGCGCTTCCGGTGGCCAGGGCCCTTGAGCCGGAGATCGACGCTTTGGGGGTGGCCTTTGTCTATGAGGGGATTGAGCTGCGAAGAGGGGGAATCCGCTGTCCTATCCTGGTTCTGGGCGGGGGGCAGGATGAGTGCCTGAAACCCGCTCTGGAGGAAAATCTGACCCTGGCTGTAGGGAGCATGGACATGGCCCAGACCCTTTCGCAGGCAGCCCGGCAGGAAGGGCGGGAAGAAAGGGTGGCCAGGATTCATATTGAAGTCGATACCGGCATGGGAAGGCTGGGAATATCCTGGCGTGATGCAGCCGGGGAAATCGCCCGGATAAAGGAATTGCCGAATGTTGAGGTTGAAGGGATATTCAGCCATCTGGCTACTTCCGATCTCCGGCAGGATGCCTTCACCTTTGTGCAACTGGAGCGGTTTGAACATGTCCTGACGGAGCTGGACCGGCACAACATTCACATTCCCATCAGGCATTTGGCCAACAGCGGCGCCATCCTGCAATATCCGCAGACCTGGTTCGACATGGTGCGGCCAGGGCTTATGACCTATGGCCTGTATCCGGCAAAACACCTGATGGATGTTATCCCCTTGCAGTTCCCGCTGGCCGTGAAAACCCGCATCCTGCAAATTCACGAGCTGATGGAAGGAGACAGCATCAGCTACGGGAGGACCTACATCTGCCGGGAACCCAGGCGAATTGCCGCCATTCCGGTCGGATATGCGGACGGTCTTGGCCGGGTTTGTTCCAATAAAGCGGATTTCCTGGTCAGGGGACACAAGGTGCGGGTTGTGGGCACGATCTGCATGGACCTGTGCATGATCGATATCACCCAGGTTCCGGGGGCTGAAGTCGGAGACGAGGTGATTTTACTGGGAGGCGAGGAAGGCCAGGCATCGGTGGAACAACTGGCCGGGCTGATGGGCACTATTTCCTATGAGGTTTTATGCTCCTTTGGCCGAAGGGCCAGGCGGGAATATATCGACCGGGAGGCAGGGGAGAACCCTGGAGATGAGAAAAATTCTCGATAAAATAGGGAGAAAAGTTACCGGTATTTTTACAGAGGCGGGGAGGTTGAGCATTCTCTTTGTCCAGGCATTGATCGGTATCTTTCATCCTCCTTTTCGCCTTGACCAGAGCCTGAGTCAGATGGAAGAGGTGGGGGTCAATTCGGTTTCGGTCACCCTGATTACGGCTGCCTTTACCGGAATGGTGCTGGCCTTGCAAAGCCACATAGGATTCAAGCGCTTCAATGCCGAGTCCCTGGTTGGAACAGTCGTTGCCCTGTCCGTGACGCGGGAGCTTGGTCCGGTTTTGACCGGGCTGGTAGTTGCGGCCCGCGCCGGATCTTCGATAGCTGCCGAACTGGGAACAATGCGGGTCACCGAGCAGATTGATGCTCTGACCACTCTGGCGGTCAATCCGATCGAGTATCTCGTTTCTCCCCGCCTTCTGGCCGGATTGCTCATGCTTCCCCTTTTAACCGCCCTGGCTGATATTGTGGGCATTCTGGGCGGATATCTGGTCAGCGTTTTTATTTTAGGAGCCAATTCAGTGGTATATATCCGGCGTACTTTTGACTATCTGGTGCTTCAGGATATCTACAGCGGCATCTTTAAGGCAGCCGTGTTCGGCGTCATCATCACCGTGGTTGGATGTTACAAGGGGTTTTATGCCGAAGGAGGCGCTCATGGAGTCGGGAATGCGACCACCGGTGCCGTGGTCATGGCGTACATGCTTATTATCGTTTCCAACTATATCATGACAGCCCTGTTCTTTTGACTATGATTCAGCTCGTTGATATCCATAAATCATTTCGAAACAAACAGGTTCTGAAAGGTGTCAACCTTCAGATCCGGCAAGGGGAATCGATGGTGGTCATCGGCGGGAGCGGGTGTGGAAAAAGTGTGCTGATGAAGCATGTCATGGGCCTGATATGGCCTGACCGGGGCCGGGTTTTGGTCCAGGACCGGGATCTGGCCTCATGTTCCCGCAGAGAGCTGAACGATATCCGGAAAAAGTTTGGCATGCTGTTTCAGGGAGCGGCACTGTTCGATTCCATGACTGTCGGACAGAATGTCGGCTTTGGCTTGAAGGAGCATACCTCGTTGTCGAAAGAAAAGATCAGGGAAAAAGTGCGGGAAAAACTTCAGATGGTGGGGCTGCCCGGTATTGAAGACCTCAGACCGGATGAGCTCAGCGGCGGAATGAAAAAGAGGGTGGGTCTGGCCAGAGCCATAGCCATGGAGCCTGAGATATTGCTCTATGATGAGCCGACAACGGGCCTTGATCCGATTATGGCCGATGTTATCAATGATCTGATCATCAGGATGAAAGAAGTCTACAAGGTTACTTCACTGGCCATTACCCATGATATGAAAAGCGCTTATAAAATTGCCGACCGGATCGGCATGCTGTATGATGGCCGGATTATCGAGGTAGGCACTCCCGAAGAGATCCAGAATACCCAAAATCCCGTGGTTCGCCAGTTCATTACCGGCAGTGCCAGGGGGCCGATTATGGAAGGGGCGTGTGTGTGACATGAAGCTCTTTGCACGGGAAGAAAAAGTCGGGCTGTTTGTGATTTTAGCCCTGGCATCATTGGCTTACCTGACTGTTAAGGCCGGGAATCTCTCGCTGGGGAAGAAAAAGGGGATGCTGCTCTATGTGAGCTTCAGTAATACCAGGGGACTGGATGAAGGGGCTCAGGTCAGGGTTTCCGGCGTTGAAGCAGGAAGGGTCGAGGATGTGTCCCTGATCGAGGGAATTCCCCGGATGACGCTCCTGATTTTTCCCGGAATCAAGATCCATCAGGATGCTGTGGCCAGCATCGAGTCGCAGGGGTTTATGGGGGAAAAGTATGTCGAAATTTCGCCCGGAACACCGAATACCCCATATCTTGAAAGCGGCGGCACTATCCGGACCGGTGAGGTAAGCAAGGACTTCGAGCAGGTAGCTCAGCAGATATCCCTCGTGGCCCAGGATTTAAAGAAGATAACCGAAGCTATCAGAGAAACCATTGCCACGCCTGAAGGAAAGCTGGCCATGAAGCAGAGCCTGGCAAATCTCCAGGCAATAACCGACCAATTCAAGAATCTTCTGGAGCAAAACGCGGAGCAGATTCATGCCACCGTGAGTAATTTTCAGCAGCTTTCCAGCAACCTCAACAGGGTGATAGTCAGGAATGAGGCTGAAATCTCCCAAATTATTCATGAATTTCGGTTATTCGCTGAGGTTTTGCGCAAGGAAAGCCCGCAACTGGCCGAGCGGTTTCAATCAGTGGCTCGAAACCTCGATGAGATTATTGCCGAAAACCGTGACAGCCTCCATCAGGGAGTGGTGAATGCCAATCAGCTCGTTGTGAAACTCCAGGGCGCCACGGATAAGGTCGACAGCCTGCTGACTACCGTGAATGAGGGAAAGGGAACGATCGGCAAGTTAGTCAAGGATGATACCCTGTACCGTGATGCACAGGAAACCCTGTCCGGCCTCAAAACCACCCTGGCCAAGGCGGATGCCTTTCATCTGTACCTGGGCTACCGGGGCGAATATCATACCCGCTTTGATAGGTCGAAGAGCTATATATCCCTGAAGCTCCAGCCGCGGCAGGATAAGTATTATCTGGTCGAGCTGATAGATGATTTTCAGGGTATCACCACCACCAAGGAAACCAGCACCTATACTGATGGCAGCGGGCCGGTTAACGAACGGGAGGAAACTACTGAAGAGCAGTTTAAATTCAGTGTCCAGATTGCCAAACGGTTTCAGGATGTTGTCTTGCGGGGAGGGCTGCTCGAATCGCAGGGAGGAGTGGGGGTTGATTACCTGTCCTTGAATGACAAACTTCAACTGCATTTTGATGCCTGGGATTTTGCGGCCGATAAGCCGCATCTTAAGCTTAATGCGGATTATCATTTTGGCAAATATTTTTTAGTTAATACCGGCGTTGATCATCTGGCGGATGATGATCGCCTGAGCTATTTCCTGGGGGCAGGATTCTCCTTTGAGGACGAGGACCTTAAATACCTTCTGGGGAAGATCCCGATCCCGGGGTTATAATAAAAATTATGAAAACAGCATTTTATTGTGAATCATGTGGCTTTTATTCACCCAAGTGGCTGGGAAGATGTCCGGAATGCCAGGAATGGAATTCCCTGGTCGAAGTCAAAGAGGAAGATACCAAAAAAAATTCCGGACGCTCGATCGGGACAAGCACAGCGCCCATTCCCCTGAGCCGTATTGAGACTGCCCAGACGACGAGGATCCGGGCTGGCATCGAGGAATTTGACCGTGTGCTCGGAGGAGGGATTGTCCCTGGATCAGTGGTTTTGATCTGCGGTGATCCGGGCATCGGAAAATCCACACTGCTTTTGCAGATCTGCCAGCAACTGGCCCAGACCAGCAAGGGGATTCTCTATGTATCCGGTGAGGAATCCATTCATCAGATCAAGGACCGGGGAATGCGGATTGGTTCGAATTCCGAAAATATCTATCTGGTATCAGAATCTCATCTTGAGAATATCGAGCAGCACATTCAGGAGGTCCAGCCGCAGATTTTCATTCTGGATTCCATTCAGACTACCTATACCTCACTGATGCAGGGGCTGCCGGGAAGTGTGGGGCAGATCCGTGAAGTGGCTTCACGGCTCATGGTCAGGGCCAAAAGCCAGAACATTTCCACGTTTCTCGTTGGTCATGTTACCAAAGATGGCTCGATCGCCGGGCCGCGGGTGCTTGAGCATATTGTAGACACCGTTCTCTATCTGGAAGGAGAGCGGTATCATACCTATCGAATCCTGCGGACGATCAAGAACCGGTTCGGTCCGACCAACGAGATCGGTGTTTTTGAAATCAAGGAAGGCGGGCTGCAGGAGGTTGCCAACCCATCGGCCCTTTTTTTGACCGAGCAGACGCTGGGAGTGTCAGGATCGATAGTCGTCTCCAGCCTTGAAGGGACCAGGCCGATTCTTTCCGAGCTCCAGGCACTGGTTACCCCTGGCAGCATCGGTTTTGCCCGCAGGACAGCGATCGGCGTCGATCCCCAGCGGGTGTCTTTGCTGTTGGCTGTTCTGGAGAAGCGGATCGGGCTCCGGTTTCAGGATCAGGATGTCTATGTCAATGTAGCAGGCGGATTGAAGCTGAACGAGCCGGCCATAGACCTTGGCATTACCATGGCTATTGTTTCCAGTCTGTGGGAGAAGGTCATTAACAAGAACATGGTCATTTTCGGGGAAGTCGGTCTTTCCGGAGAGGTCCGGGGAGTAAATCAGCCGGAATTGCGGATCCGCGAGGCCCTGAAATTGGGTTTTGACCACTGTGTTCTTCCAGCCAGTAATATCAAATTACTCGATTCCAGGCTGCAAAAGAATTGCTGTGGGGTTCGGCGTGTTCAGGAGGCGATCGATCTTTTGTTTGCGTAGGGAGAGCAGAGAGGGCGAGGGAGATGGAGGGAGAAAATTTGACTTGAAGTTCAAAGTATAGTATAATGGATTCTATTTCTTGGAGGATCAGATATGTTTGAGGTGGGAGATAAAGTTGTTTATCCACTTCAAGGGGTTGGTGAGGTTTTGGCCATCGAGGCTAAAATTATCCTCGGAGTAGAGCAACGATATTATATCTTAAGGATCCTCAGCAACGGCACAACCATCATGGTTCCTATCGATAATGCCGATGATGTCGGCCTGCGGGAATTGATCGGCCTGGATGAGGTAGAAAAGGTGGTTGATGTTCTCCGGGGGAAAGGAGATCCGATGTCCCCCAAATGGAGCAAACGATACAAAGATAACATGGATCGTTTGAAAACCGGATCGATTTTTCAATTGGCCTCCGTGCTGCGAAATCTGGTTTTGATGAATCGGAAAAAAGAGCTCAGCTTCGGTGAGAAGAAAATGCTGGACAGTGTCAAGTCGCTGATTGTGGATGAAATTTCTTATGTCCTGAATGTTCCCAATTCCAGTGTCGAAGCAGAGCTGGTCCAGATTTTCAGTGAAGCAAGACAATAGAGCATAATAGGGTAGGGCAGCATGAAGACCATAGCCTTGGTGGCAGCCGCAGGTGTTGGAATCCGGTTGGGGGATGGATGCCCCAAGCCATACCGCTGCATTGGACAGCATCCGATGATTTCTTACACTTTACGGGCGATGGACAATTGCCCCGAGATTGACCGGGTGGTCGTCATCGCGTCTTGCGAAGAGCGGCAATTGTGTGAGCGGGAGATCGTGCCAGCCTGCTGCCTCCACAAGCCATATCAGGTGATAGTTGGCGGAGAGGAGCGCCAGCAGTCGGTATTTCAGGGGCTTTTGGCCGTCAGGGGGGAAGCGCAGATTGTCGTCATCCATGATGCAGCCCGTCCGTTTGTATCCTGGCAATTAGTGCAGCAGTCCATCCACGAGGCGAAAAAGTACGGTTCAGCCATTGCCGGTATTCCGGTGCGGGATACCCTGAAGAGGGTCAATGCCGAGGGACTGGTAGCGGAAACGGTTCCCCGGACGGGGCTCTTTCTGGCTCAAACTCCGCAGGCTTTTCAATTCGATCTTCTCTGGGCAGCCCATCAACAGGCCCTGGAGGATGGATTTCAGGGGACGGATGATTCCGTTCTGGTCGAGCGTATCGGAATAGCCGTGAGAATGATCCAAGGCTCCCTCATGAATATCAAAATCACCTATCCTGAAGATCTGGAACTGGCTGAAAAGTGGCTGGCTGGCGGTTGAGATGAGGGTTGGTCTGGGATTTGATGTACATCCTCTGGTGTCGGGAAGAAAGCTGATTCTTGGCGGAGTCGAGATTCCTCATGCACTCGGACTGCTGGGGCATTCAGATGCGGATGTTCTTATTCATGCCCTGTGTGATGCGCTTTTGGGTGCCCTGGGTGAGGGAGATATCGGCGAGCATTTTCCCGATACGGATGCCCGCTATAAGGATATTCCCAGTACCCGGCTGCTGCAATCGGTTCTGGCCTTAATGCGGTCACGGAAGTACCGCATCATGAATTGTGATCTGGTTATTATCGCTAATCATCCCAGATTGTCTCCCTATAAAGAAGATATAAAAAAGTCGCTGGCCCGGGAGTTGGGGGTTACGGAATTCCAGGTAAATATCAAGGCCTCGACAACCAATGGATTACCCTTGTGGGGCAGCCAGGAGGGAATAGCGGCCTATAGTGTGGTTTTATTGGAAGAGTATTTGGAAAAGGAACCCTAGTGGAAAAGATACGAGTAAGATTTGCACCCAGTCCAACCGGGTATCTGCATATCGGCAATGCCAGAACCGCTCTGTTCAATTGGCTGTTTGCCCGGCATTCCGGAGGGACATTCATTCTGAGGATTGAAGATACCGATACTGACCGGCACGTGGCCGAAGCCGAAGGACTGATCCTCCAGGACCTGGCATGGCTGGGGCTGGACTGGGATGAAGGCCCGGACAAGGGAGGAGAGTACGGCCCTTACCGGCAATCGGACCGGCTGAAAATTTATCAGGATTATGCACGAAAGCTCGTGGACTCAGGACGGGCGTACCATTGCTACTGCACACCGCAGGAGCTTGAAGATTCACGGCAGGCGATGCTCAGCCAGGGCCAGACGCCGCGATATGACGGCAGGTGCCTGCACCTTTCCGAGGAGCAGAAAAGATCTTTTGAGCAGGAGGGCAGGCGGCCTTCGGTGCGGTTTCGGGTGCTTGAGGATACGGTGGTGGTCAAAGACCTGATTCGCGGTGAGGTGTCGTTCGACGGCCAGACGATCGGGGATTTTATTATCCTGCGCTCGGATGGCCGGGCAGCGTACAACTTTGCGGTGGTCATCGATGATATCCTGATGAAGATTACCCATGTTTTGCGCGGTGAGGATCATCTGTCCAATACCCCCCGGCAGGTATTGATTTATCAGGCCCTTGGAGCGGTCCCACCGCAATTCGGGCATATGCCGATGATTCTTGGGCCTGACCGTACGCGCCTGAGCAAGCGGCATGGGGCAACGTCGGTCATCAGCTACCGGGAAAAAGGGTACCTTCCGGAAGCAATCAGTAACTACCTGACTCTTCTGGGATGGTCCTCCCCTGACGAAAAGGAAATCCTTCCGAAAGAGGAATTGATCCGTAAATTTACGGCTGACCGGATTAACAAAAGTGCAGCTATCTTTGACCTGACCAAGCTCAACTGGATGAACGGATGCTATATCCGGGAAGCTGAACCGGGTCGGATTACCCGGCTGAGCATCCCCTTCTTGCAGGAGCGGGGCTATGTGGCACAGAATCCATCGCCGGAGGATATGCCCCGCATCAGGGAGATTGTGGCTTCGCTCCAGAGCAAGATGTCATATCTTGCGGAAGTGGCTGACCTTGCGGCTGTGTATTTCGAGGATAAGCCTTCCGTTGATAAGGAGAGCCAAATCTGGCTGAAAACCCCTGAGTCGATCGCAGTTATCCAGGCACTGGCGGAAGTGCTTGAGAACTCCTCGATCGAGGAATCGGCAGATGGCCATGCGGTAATCGAAAAAGTCCAGAAGAAAACCGGCCAGAAGGGGAAAAAGCTGTATATGCCCATCCGGGTTGCATTGACAGGGAAAACCGGAGGGCCGGAGATGGTGGCAATTTTTTCTCTTGTAGGGCGAGACCGCTGCCTGCGCAGGGTCAGGCACGTTCTATCGCTGGTGGAGCAAGTGACAAGTCATGAGTGAAATTCGGATCTATAATACCTTAACCGGCCAGAAAGAAAAATTCCATCCCCTGGTTCCGGGAAAGATCGGGATGTATGTCTGCGGAGTAACGGTCTACGATCATTGCCACATCGGCCATGCACGTGGAGCAATGATCTTTGACGTTATCCGGCGTTATCTGGAGTACCGGGGATTTGCCGTAAACTACATCCGCAACATTACCGATATCGACGACAAGATCATCAAGCGGGCTCAGGAAGAGGGATGCACGGCCCAGGAGATAGCCCAGAAGTACACTGCCGATTACTGCCAGGATATGGAGTATTTGGGAGTCAGGCCAGCGAGCAGGGAGCCGAAGGCTACTGAGCACATCACGGACATCGTCGATTTGATCAGGCGTCTTGAGGAGCGGGGATATGCTTATCGGGTCGAGGGTGATGTGTACTTTGACATCAGAAAGTTTTCCGATTATGGCAGGCTCTCCAAGAGAAGCCTGGACAGTATGCAGGCCGGGGCCAGGGTAGAGGTCGATACCCGGAAGAAAGACCCGCTCGATTTTGCCCTCTGGAAGAGTGCCAAAGAGGGTGAGCCTGCCTGGGAAAGCCCCTGGGGACCGGGGCGTCCGGGGTGGCACATCGAGTGCTCGGCCATGTCGATGAAGCATCTTGGTGAAACCTTCGACCTTCACGGCGGAGGGGAGGATCTGATCTTTCCCCACCACGAGAATGAAATCGCCCAGTCTGAGGCTGCTACGGGAAAGCCCTTTGTCCGCTATTGGCTGCATAATGGCTTTGTGAACATTAACCAGGAGAAGATGTCAAAATCCCTGAAGAATTTTTTCACCATCAAGGAAGTCCTGGCCCGGTACAGCAGTGAAGCCCTGCGCTTGTTTCTGCTGTCCACCCACTACCGCAGCCCGATCAATTTCACCGATGCAGGGCTGACCGATGCGGCCAGAGCGCTTGAGCGGGTTTATAATACCTTTGACACGGTGGAGCAGCTTTTGAAGGGCAGGAGTCAGGAGTCAGGAGTCAGGAGCCAGGAGCCGGGAGTGATGAACAACCTGAGATCCTCCTTTGAAAGCGCGATGGACGACGATTTTAATACGGCTGAAGCCATTGGCAGACTATTTGAGGGAGTGAAGGAAGTGAATATCTTTATCCAGGATCACCCCTCGATGGATGATGACCAAAGGCGCTGTTTGCGGGAGATGGTGGATATTATCAAAGAACTGGGTGGTGTCCTGGGACTTTTCCAGCAATCCGAAGCTCTAACCAAATCAGCCGATGATGATAACATGGTTAATGATTTAATGAAAATTATCCTGGAGATTCGCAATACCTGCCGGGCTAAAAAAGAATGGGCTTTGGCTGATCAGATCCGCTCGCTGTTGCAGGAAAAAGGAATTACGATTGAGGACCGCAAGGAAGGAACGGTTTGGAAGAGGAAATAAAGAAGCATACAAAAAGATGGCCTGATCAAGTACTCATAGGAATTGCATGGCCGATACCCTGATCTACGGAAGAAATAGTGTTCTGGAAGCTCTGCTGGCAGGAAATCGGAAAATCACCGGCCTGGTAGTATCCGAAACCGCTGGCAGCCGGAAAATAGAAGAAATAAAAAAGCTCGCCTCCCGGCAGGGAATCGCGGTTCAGTACCGAACGCGCAGGGAGATGGATGAGCTGTGCGGCAGCGGGCAGCATCAGGGAGTGGCAGTATTTATCGAGCAGATGCGAGAGTCCGACCTTGACGACATCCTCGATCATGCCGCCCGCAAAAGGGAAGCACCCTTCCTGCTGGTGCTCGACCGGGTGGAGGATCCGCGAAATCTGGGGTCGCTGATCCGCACGGGTGAGGCTGCGGGGCTGCACGGGGTGATTATTTCAAAGCACGAGAGCTGCGGGCTGACACCTGCCGTAGCCAAGGCGGCCAGTGGTGCGCTTGAGTATGTGCCGGTTGTTCAGGTATCGAACCTGGCCATGACCTGTGAAAAATTAAAGAAAATGGGTGTCTGGCTTTTTGGGGCCAAAGCACAGGAAGGGCGCTCCTGGAGTCAGGCTGATTTTACCCTGCCTCTTGCCCTCCTTTTGGGGAGTGAAGGAAAAGGTTTAAAAAACATACTGGAAAAAAAATGTGATTTTTTTGTCTCTTTGCCCATGAGAGGGCACATTTCTTCACTGAATGTTTCGGTAGCTGGTGCGATTCTCATGTATGAAGTTGTAAGGCAAAGAAATTGGCAGAAATTGGTAGGTTGACAAAGATTATCATTTATAGTACAATCAAATCTACGCTCAATAGCGCTTATTTGTCTTAATTCAGCATTGACTTATAAGTGTTTAATGAATAGTATGTTCGTTCATTGTCGCTGGCGTAGCTCAGTCGGTAGAGCGGCTGATTTGTAATCAGCAAGTCGGGGGTTCAAGTCCCTTCGCCAGCTTCTCTTGACAAGAATCAAAAATGGTGGGGTTCCCGAGCGGCCAAAGGGATCAGACTGTAAATCTGACGGCGATGCCTTCGGAGGTTCGAATCCTCCCCCCACCACTTTTGTTAAATATGAGCGGGAATAGCTCAGTTGGCTAGAGCATCAGCCTTCCAAGTTGAGGGTCGCGGGTTCGAATCCCGTTTCCCGCTCCAGATTTTCAGTTACTGCCTGGCCCACGTAGCTCAGTCGGCGGAGCACTTCCTTGGTAAGGAAGAGGTCACCGGTTCAAATCCGGTCGTGGGCTCTAAAGAAAGGAGCGATTGGAGGAAATAAGGAATGGCAAAAGAGAAGTATGAAAGGACGAAGCCGCACGTAAATATAGGGACAATCGGGCACGTAGATCATGGGAAGACCACCCTGACCTCTGCCATAACCAAGGTATTGGCCAATAAGGGTCTGGCAGAGTATCGGGCCTTTGATCAGATTGACAATGCCCCCGAGGAAAGAGAGCGGGGGATCACCATTGCCACGGCCCATGTGGAGTATCAGACCGAGAGCCGCCACTATGCTCATGTTGACTGTCCCGGTCATGCAGACTATGTGAAGAACATGATCACTGGAGCAGCCCAGATGGATGGGGCCATTCTGGTGGTTTCAGCCGCGGACGGGCCCATGCCTCAGACCAGAGAGCATATTTTGCTGGCCAGACAGGTTGGTGTGCCCTATATCGTTGTTTTCCTCAACAAAGTGGACATGGTCGATGATGAAGAGCTGCTTGAGCTGGTAGAGCTTGAGGTCAGAGAGCTGCTGAGCCAGTATGAGTTTCCCGGAGACGAGATTCCGGTAGTCAGAGGCTCTGCTCTGAAGGCGGGAGAGTGTGGCTGCGGCAAAGATGGCTGCCCCAATTGCAAGGTGGTCTATGACCTGATGAAGGCAGTGGATGAGTATATCCCCCTTCCCAAGCGGGATATCGATAAACCCTTCCTGATGCCGGTAGAGGATGTGTTCAGCATTTCGGGGCGTGGAACTGTGGCTACCGGCAGAGTAGAGCGGGGCGTTATCAGAGTGGGCGAGGAAGTGGAAATCGTCGGCATCAAGGAAACGCAAAAGACGGTGGCCACCGGGGTTGAGATGTTCAGAAAGCTGCTGGACGAGGGGCAGGCTGGAGACAACATCGGGGTTCTGCTGCGGGGCAAGAAGCGGGAAGAAATCGAGCGGGGAATGGTTTTGGCCAAACCGGGCAGCATCACTCCGCATACCAAATTCAAAGCCCAGGTGTACGTACTGTCCAAAGAAGAAGGCGGAAGGCATACCCCGTTTTTTAATGGTTATCGGCCTCAGTTTTTTGTGCGGACAACGGATGTGACCGGAACCGTTCAATTGCCGGAAGGTGTGGAAATGGTTATGCCGGGCGATAATGTTGTGATCGTCGGCGAGCTGATTACTCCGATCGCCCTGGAAAAAGAGATGCGCTTTGCCATCCGGGAAGGCGGCAGGACCGTGGGTGCCGGCGTTGTCAGTGAGATCATCGAATAAATTTTAAGCAGGTGAAATCGTGGAATCGCAACGAAGCTGATTCTCAACCACAAGGGACAGGATAAGGAATGAGAGATATCGTAATTTTGGCTTGTTCGGAGTGCAAACACAGAAATTATAACACCACCAGGAATAAGAAAAAGACTCCGAATAAACTTGAGATAAAGAAGTATTGTCGATTCTGTCGATCCCATACTGTTCATCGAGAAACGAAGTAGGCCAGTAGCTCTAACGGCTAGAGCACCGGACTCCAAATCCGGGGGTTGGGGGTTCGAATCCCTCCTGGCCTGCTGAGTCATTTCTCAGATGACGTCAAGAGAGATAACCATTGCCGTATGAATGAGAACTGATAAGAGCAGGTAGCGCACGATGATTGGAAAAGCGATTCAGTTTATCAGAGAAGTAAGATTAGAGATGAAGAAAGTCACCTGGCCGAGTAAAGCCGAGGTAACAAGCTCAACGACTGTGGTTCTGGTGACGACAACAATTATTACTGTTTTTTTATACCTTTGTGACGTAGGGCTGGCACGGGTTATCAGTACGCTGATTAAATAGAACCTGAGCAGCTCCGTTTTCTAGGATACCTGGCTTAAGGCAGATTGAAAGTCATGGGATCGAAGAGTTCACGGAAAAGAATCCATGATAGGTTGAAAGGTTGAGCAAGGGCTAAACATGGCAAAGGCTTGGTATGTAATACATACCTATTCGGGCTACGAAAATAAAGTCAAGACAAGCATCGAACAGCGGTTGCACCATCTTGGGATGGGTGAAGTGGTATCTCAGATTCTCATACCAACCGAAGATGTTTTTGAGCTGAAAAAGGGTCAAAAACACGTCACCAGTAAAAAGTTCTTTCCGGGGTATATTCTGGCAGAGATGGAGATGAACGATGATATCTGGTACATCATCAAGAATACCCCAAAGGTGACTGGCTTTGTCGGAGCAGGATCAAGGCCGACCCCGATGAGTGAGAGAGAGGTTGAGACCATCCTGGAGCAGATGCGGACCGGGGCTACACGACCCAAGGCTGAGGTCCTGTTCGGGAAAGGGGAACGGGTCAAAATCATTGACGGACCGTTTACCAGTTTCACCGGGCAGGTTGATGAGATTAACGAAGACCGGGAAAAGGTACGGGTTCTGGTAAGCATTTTTGGTCGGTCTACCCCGGTAGAGCTCGATTTTGCACAGGTTGAGAAGATATAAGATTGCACAGATAGGGAGCATGCATTTATGGCAAAGAAAATAGTTGGCTATGTAAAGCTTCAGGTTCCGGCAGGGAAAGCGACTCCATCTCCTCCGGTAGGGCCGGCTTTGGGTCAGCATGGTGTGAACATTATGGAGTTTTGCAAAAATTTCAATGAGCAGACGAGGGGGCGGGAAGGTCTGATTATTCCGGTAGTGGTAACAGTGTATGCGGATCATTCCTTCACTTTTGTCACGAAAACACCTCCGGCCGCTGTACTGTTAAAACGGGCTGCTGGAATTGCCAAAGGTTCAGGGACGCCGAATAAAGAGAAAATTGGCAAGGTTACTAAAGAACAGATTAAAGAGATTGCCACGACCAAAATGCCTGACTTGAACGCGATTGATATCGATAGTGCCATCAGGATTGTAGAGGGAACGGCCAGAAGCATGGGTATCGAGGTCGTAGGATGATGGAGGGGCAATGAACGCGGGAAAGAACTATACCAATGCGGCAAAAAAGATTGATCCATCTAAACGGTACGATCTGGACGAGGCAATGGTAGCTGTTAAGGAAGCTGCTTTTGCCAAGTTTGACGAGACCGTAGATATGGCTGTCAGACTTGGGGTAAACCCGAAAAAGTCTGATCAGATGGTAAGAGGATCGGTCGTATTGCCCTACGGCACAGGCAAGAAGGTAAAGATACTGGTTTTCGCTAAGGGAGAGAAGGAAAAGGAGGCACAAGAGGCAGGGGCAGACTATGTAGGAGGAGATGAGCTGGTTGAGAAGATCAAAGGGGGATGGATGGATTTCGAGCGTGTGGTTGCCACGCCGGATATGATGGGGAGTGTTGGAAAGGTAGGCAAGATTCTCGGTCCCCGGGGATTGATGCCCAATCCAAAAACCGGGACTGTTACCTTTGACGTTGCCCAGGTAGTAGGTGATATCAAAAAAGGTAAAGTTGATTTTCGGGTTGAAAAGGCCGGTATTGTCCATGTACCGATCGGCAAGGTTTCGTTCAGCCCGCAGCAGCTTAAGGATAATGCTTCCGCCTTCCTCGAGACTTTAGTCCGTCTCAAACCTCCTGCTAGCAAAGGCCAGTATCTCAAGGGCATTGCCATTTCCTCAACTATGGGGCCGGGAATACGTTTGGATGCAGCCAAAATCCGAAATGCATTCAGAAGGTAATTGAATAAATCCATCAGCCCCTGTAAAGTCAGCAGTCGGGTCGTACACATTTTCACAAAATAATCGCTTTATGTATCTTTACTATTATAAAGAGGGGTGTGTCAGTCATTGATCAGGACGGAAAAAGAAAAGCAGGTAGATGAAATAGGAGAAAAACTTCAAAGGGCAAAGGCCGCCGTATTCAGTGACTTTTGTGGTCTGAAGGTCAAGAATATGGAGGAGCTGAGGCATCGGCTTCGGGAGCAGAAGGTTGAATTTAAAGTATTTAAGAATACTTTAATTCGAAAAGCTTTCAAAGGACAGGAGGGGATAGATGACTTCCTGCGGAATCCTACAGCTTTGGCCTTTGGTTACGTTGACCCGGCGGCAGTGGCTAAAATTTTAATCACCTATGCCAAGGATAATCCTGCCTTAAAGATCAAGGGTGGAGTTGTTGAAGGCAAGGTTATGAATGTTGCCCAGATCACTTCATTGGCTGAGCTTCCGCCGAGAGAGGTTCTTCTGGCGAAGGTGGTCATGGGCATCCAGTCGCCATTGCGCGGTTTTATGAACGTGCTGAATGGTCCGCTAACTCAATTGGTGATGGTATTAAAAGCGATTGAAGAGAAGAAAAAGAGTCAATAGCTTACTAAAATAATAGATGAAGGGAGATTTTTAACATGCCAGAGATTACCAGAGAAGCAGTAATTGATTACATAGCCAATATGACGGTTTTGGAGCTTTCGGAGTTGGTAAAAGAGTTAGAGGGGAAATTCGGTGTTTCCGCGGCTATGGCCCCGATGGGTGTGATGGCTGGCGCGGCTGCTCCGGCAGCGGCAGAAGCAAAACAGGAAGAGCAGACTGAATTCACTGTTACTCTGCTCAACGCGGGTGACAAGAAAATTCAGGTCATCAAAGTAGTCCGGGCTTTGACCGGCCTTGGATTGAAAGAGGCTAAAGACCTCGTTGACGGCGCTCCCAAACCGGTTAAAGAGCATATTCCAAAGGAAGAAGCTGAAAAAATCAAGGCCGAACTGGAAAAAGAGGGTGCCAAAGTCGAGATTAAATAATTAGTTGAAACATTATTCACGATTTATAGTTAGTACCATTGTTTATAGGAAATTTTATGGATAACCATAAGAATAGACCCTTAAGAAGGATACGAAAGGATTTTGCTCGAATCCCTCAAATCATGGAGGTTCCGAATCTCATTGAGATTCAGAGGAAATCCTACGAACAGTTCCTGCAGGCTGATGTTCCTCCTGAAGCGCGAAAGGATGAAGGCCTCCAAGGTGTATTTACCAGCATCTTTCCAATCACTGACTTTGGAGATAACTGCTCGCTGGAGTTTGTCTCCTACAGCCTGGGGGAGGCGAAATATACCGTAAATGAGTGCCGGCAGCGAGGGATGACCCATGCAGCCGCTCTGAAGGTTGTGGTCAGGCTGATTGTCTGGCAGAAGAACAAGGAACGGCAGACAAAGACCATCAGGGACATTAAAGAGCAGGAAATTTATTTGGGAGAGATACCCCTGATGACCGAGCATGGAACATTTATTATCAATGGTACGGAAAGAACCATTGTCAGCCAGATGCACCGGTCGCCTGGTGTCTTTTTCAGCCATGATAAAGGCAAAACCTATTCGAGCCAAAAGATATTATACATTGCCAGAATCATACCGTATCGCGGATCATGGATTGAATTTGAAGTCTGTACCAAGGATGCATTGTATCTGCGGATTGATCGGCGAAGGAAGATTCTGGCTACGGTTCTTCTTCGTGCCCTGGGTTTTAAAGAAGATGAGGAAATCCTGAAGGCATTCTATGCTACCGAGAAAATTATCCTGGAAGGGGAGGGATATAAGCTCCTTAATCCTGACGTTCACGGAGGCGAAAGAGTACCGAAGGATATTATAGACCCCGCGAGCGGCCAGATTCTGGTCAAAGCTGGAAGCAAGCTTAACCGTGGTATTCTGAAGCGGATGGAAGAAAGTGGAATCAATCGGCTTCCGATCGTGATGGAACAGATCGTGGGCAGATATGTTGCCAGGGATGTTATTGATGTCGAGAGCGGCGAAGTTCTCCTGGAATGCAATCAAATAATCACCGAGGAGAAACTGACGATTCTCCGGGAGAAAAAAATCCCTTCCATTGAGCTTTTGATTATCGAGGAAAGCAATATTGGTTCGTCCCTGCGTGACACGCTGGAAAAGGATCCTATCAAGACTCAGGAGGATGCCTTAGTTGAGATATATAAAAGGATGCGCCCTGGGGATCCGCCAACCCTGGAGAGCGCCAAGGCTCTTTTTCACAGCCTGTTTTATGACTCCAAGCGGTATGACTTGACCAAGGTCGGACGGTTGATTATCAACCGCAGGCTGGGGCTCGATATCGATATAGAAAACCGGCTCTTGCAGAAAGAAGATTTTGTTGCTGTTATCCGGTATCTCCTCCAGTTGACAAACGGGGTCGGATACGTGGATGACATCGACCACCTGGGAAATCGCAGGGTCCGGGCGGTAGGAGAGCTTCTGGAGAATCAGTTCCGGGTAGGCCTTGTCAGGATGGAACGGGCCATTAAAGAACGGATGAGCATCCAGGATATGGAAACCGTGATGCCGCATGATATTGTGAATTCCAAACCGGTGTCGGCGGTAATCAAGGAATTCTTCGGCAGCAGTCAGCTCTCTCAGTTTCTGGATCAGACGAATCCTCTGTCCGAATTAACCCATAAGCGCAGGCTGAGTGCTCTGGGGCCGGGAAGCTTGAGTCGGGAAAGAGCGGGTTTTGAGGTGCGCGACGTGCATCCTACCCATTACGGACGCATCTGTCCTATCGAGACACCGGAAGGCCCCAACATCGGTCTTATCGCTTCACTTTCGACCTATGCGCGGGTCAATGATTTCGGTTTTATCGAAACCCCGTATCGGAAAGTTGTCGATGGCCAGGTTACCGACGAGATAGAATATCTGACCGCATCTCAGGAAGAGCAGTATTCCGTGGCTCAGGCTAATGCACGGGTTGACGAAGAAGGGCGGTTTATTGATTCTCGAATAGCAGCCAGGACCGGCGGTGAGCCCCGTAAGGTTCTTCCTGAACAAATCAACTATATGGATGTTTCTCCCAAGCAACTGGTCAGTGTCTCCGCCTCGCTGATTCCCTTTCTGGAGCACGATGATGCCAACCGCGCCTTGATGGGGTCCAACATGCAGCGGCAAGCCGTTCCTCTACTGCGGCCCAATGCGCCGTTGGTCGGTACCGGAATGGAATCCGTTGTGGCTCGAGATTCAGGAGCGGTAATCCTGGCTAAAAGAGATGGCGTGGTTGAACGGGTTGATGCCACGAAAATCATTGTCCGGGTGGATAATGGAAGCGATCTGAAAGGTGAAGAGCCTATCATCGATGTTTATGAACTGGTAAAATTCCAGCGAACCAATCAAAACACCTGCCAGAATCAGCGTCCAATTGTCAGACCGGGCATGCAGGTAAAAAAAGGTGATATCATAGCCGATGGCTCCTCGACAGAGTTAGGCGAACTGGCCCTGGGCCAGAATGTCCTGGTGGCTTTTATGCCCTGGGGCGGATACAACTTTGAGGATGCTATCCTGATGAGTGAGCGCGTGGTCAAGGAGGACCGGTTTACCTCCATCCATATTGAAGAATTTGAAATCGAGGCCCGGGATACGAAGCTGGGCCGGGAAGAGATCACCCGTGATATACCGAATGTCGGCGAAGATACTCTGCGCAACCTCGATGACAGCGGTATTATTCGAATCGGTGCGGAGGTCAAGCCGGGTGATGTTCTGGTCGGCAAGGTGACACCAAAGGGTGAAACGCAACTGACACCGGAGGAAAAGCTTCTGCGGGCCATTTTTGGAGAAAAAGCCGCTGATGTCCGGGATGCCTCTCTGGTTGCTCCTCCGGGAGTTGAGGGGATTGTAGTTGATGTCAAGGTCTTCTCCCGCAAGGGAGTCGAAAAAGACAAACGGACCACGGAAATTGAAGAGGACGAAATCGGAAAGCTGAAGAAGGATTTCGAAGATGAAACCAAGATCGTCGAAGAGTCCAAGCAACGAAAAATCCTGGAACTGATTAAGGACGGGCATGTGGAAGAGATCGAGCCTGAAGAGCTGGAAGATAATGCGGTCATGGATAAAATCATTGGCGATCCTCTTCTTGAGCCTCAGATCGATGAAATTACCGATTGGGCTGAGCGGCAGAAAGAAGAGCTGCAACTGGAATTTGAAGATAAGATCTCCCGTTTGGAAAGGGGAGGGGAGCTTCCGCCGGGAGTTATCAAACTGGTAAAGGTTTACATCGCTATCAAGCGGAAATTGTCTGTTGGCGATAAGATGGCCGGACGGCATGGAAATAAGGGAGTTGTCTCCAAGATACTTGCCGAAGAGGATATGCCGTATCTCTCTGATGGAACACCGGTGGATATCGTTCTCAATCCTCTCGGTGTACCTTCCCGAATGAATGTCGGCCAGATTCTGGAAACTCATCTTGGCTGGGCAGCTAAAGCGCTGGGACTGCATGTATCAACACCGGTATTCGATGGCGCCACTGAAGCTCAGATCCGGGCAGAGCTCAAGAAGGCAGGGCTTCCTGAAGCGGGGAAAACCACGTTACGGGATGGCCGTACCGGTGATCCGTTCCGCCAGGATGTCACTGTCGGCTATATCTACATGCTCAAGCTGGCCCACCTGGTTGATGACAAGATTCATGCCCGGTCAATCGGTCCCTATTCGCTGGTAACTCAGCAGCCGCTGGGAGGAAAAGCCCAATTTGGCGGTCAGCGATTCGGAGAAATGGAGGTATGGGCACTGGAGGCCTATGGGGCCGCTTATACCTTACAGGAGGTCCTGACAGTAAAATCTGATGATGTAACCGGAAGAACCGATGTCTATGAGGCAATCGTCAAAGGTGAAAACCTGAACGAACCGGGAATTCCGGAATCGTTCAATGTTCTGGTCAAAGAGCTCCAAAGCCTGTGCCTGGATATTGAACTGGTAAAAAGCAGTAACTAAAAAGTAATATTTTTATAATATCAATACTCTAAAGGAGGGGACTCCTTGAGGACCTTTAGAAGCTTTACTGAAAGAAAATCTGAACGGGTTGAATTTGACTATTTGAAAATCGGCATTGCCTCACCGGATAAAATCAGGTCATGGTCTCATGGTGAGGTCAAGAAGCCGGAGACGATTAATTATCGGACCTTCAAACCCGAAAAAGATGGTTTATTCTGCGCCAAGATCTTTGGGCCAACCAAAGATTGGGAGTGTAATTGCGGTAAATATAAACGCATGAAGCACCGGGGGGTGGTGTGCGATAAATGCGGCGTTGAAGTAATTCAATCCAAGGTGCGACGGGAGCGCCTGGGCCATATAGAGCTTGCCTGTCCGGTATCCCATGTCTGGTTTTTCAAGGGATTGCCGAGCCGGATCGGTCATCTTCTCGATATGACCCTGCGCGAATTGGAAAAAATACTCTATTTTGAAGCCTATGTAGTCATTGATCCGGGTGATACGCCGCTGCAAATGCATGAATTGTTGACCGAAGAAAAATACCGTCGGTGTGTTGAGGAATTCGGGGACAGGTTTAATGCCGGTATGGGAGCAGAGGCCATTAAGGAGCTGCTTAAACGGCTCGATCTTGAAAAGCTTGCCGGGGACCTTCGAGAAGAAATGAAAGCCACCAGCTCAGCCCAGCAGCAGAAGAAGGTGGCCAAACGGCTCAGAGTTATCGAGGCATTCCTGCATTCTGGAAATAAGCCGGAGTGGATGATCCTGGACGTTATTCCGGTCATTCCTCCGGAGCTTCGCCCACTGGTGCCTTTGGATGGCGGGCGGTTTGCGACCTCCGACCTGAATGATCTGTACCGCCGGGTGATTAACCGGAATAACCGCCTCAAGCGCTTACAGGAGCTTCGGGCTCCGGAAGTCATTATCAGGAATGAAAAAAGAATGCTTCAGGAATCGGTGGACGCGCTGTTTGACAATGGACGCAGAGGCCGGGTGCTCAGGGGACCGAACAATCGCCCCCTGAAATCCTTGAGTGACATGTTGAAAGGCAAGCAGGGGCGGTTCCGCCAGAACCTTCTCGGCAAACGGGTCGATTATTCGGGCCGTTCAGTTATCGTGGTTGATCCGCAGCTGAAGCTTCATCAGTGCGGATTACCCAAGAAAATGGCTCTTGAGCTGTTCAAGCCGTTCATTTATCACCGGCTGGAAGAAAAAGGCTATGTAACCACTATCAAGAGTGCCAAGAAGATGGTGGAAAAGGAAAAGGATGAAATCTGGGAAATTCTGGAAGAGGTGGTCTCGGAGCATCCCGTTCTGTTAAACCGGGCACCGACACTTCACCGATTGGGAATCCAGGCGTTCGAGCCGCTGCTGGTTGAGGGGAAGGCAATCCGGATTCACCCGCTGGTTTGTGCAGCCTTCAATGCTGATTTTGATGGAGACCAGATGGCTGTACACATTCCCCTGTCGGTGGAAGCCCAGACCGAAGCCCGGATATTAATGATGTCAAGCAATAATATCCTCTCACCGGCCAATGGTGAACCTCTCACGGTCCCTACCCAGGATATTGTCTTGGGTTGTTATTATCTTACCAAGGAGGGAAGAAGACAGCGGGAGGAAAAGCGGATATTTTCCAATAGTAATGAAGCCATCATGGCTTATGAATGTGGTCAGGTCGATTTACAGGAAAAGATAAAGCTGCGATTGAATAAAAAAATTATCGAGACGACCGTGGGAAGAGTAATATTCAATGAGATACTTCCCTCCAATATTCCTTATACGAATAAGGTTCTGAGCAAGAAGGAATTGACAAAACTCATCGGCATCTGCGTACGGCAGTGCGAGCATGATGAAGTCCTTCGCCTGCTGGATGATCTGAAAGAGCTTGGCTTTCGGTATGCAACCAAAGCCGGCATATCGATCTCGATTGATGATATGAAAATTCCGTCGCGGAAAGATGAGCTGATCCGGAAAGCTGAAAAAGAAGTTATTGAAGTTGAGCAGCAATACCTTGATGGAATTATCACCGATGGTGAGCGGTACAATAAAGTGGTCGATATCTGGTCCAGGGTCACCGAGCAGGTTTCCGATGAGATGTTCATGGAGCTCGAAGCCGAGCATGCCCTGGAACAGGCAGGAAAATCGGCAGGCAATGAATTCAATCCTATCTACATGATGGCTGATTCAGGGGCCAGAGGAAGCAAGCAGCAGATCCGGCAGCTGGCCGGAATGCGAGGACTGATGGCCAAGCCATCGGGAGAGATTATCGAAACTCCGATTACGGCCAATTTCCGTGAGGGATTGACTGTTTTACAATACTTTATCTCTACTCATGGTGCCCGGAAAGGGTTAGCTGATACAGCCCTGAAAACCGCCGATTCGGGTTATCTCACCAGACGGTTGGTCGATGTTGCCCAGGATGTCATTATTACTGAAGAGGATTGCCGGACCATTGACGGTATCATGGTTACGCCGATCGTTGAAGGTGGAGAGCTTATTGCTTCGATCAGAGACCGTATCCTTGGCAGGGTAGCACTGGAGGAGATCAGAGATCCAATTACCAACGAGTTACTGGTTGATGCCAATGTGGAGATTACCGAGGAAATTGCGGCTGAAATTGAAAATTCCGGCATTAAGAAGGTTAAGATTCGATCGGTGTTGACGTGCGAGGCCAAACGCGGAGTGTGTGCCAAGTGCTATGGCCGTAATCTGTCTACCGGACAATTGGTTGAACTGGGAGAGGCAGTTGGAGTCATAGCCGCTCAATCCATCGGTGAACCCGGAACGCAGCTCACCATGAGAACCTTCCATATCGGTGGTACGGCCAGCAGGATTGTCGAGCAAACAACCCTGAAAGCCAAAAATGCAGGTACTATTCAGTTTCACAATATCAATACGGTCCGGAATAAAGAGGGCTTTCTGGTGGTCATGAACCGCAACGGCAGTATCGGCATTCAGGATGAATCGGGAAGGGAGCGGGAACGGTATCCGGTCGTGTATGGAGCCACCCTGAAAATTGTCGAAGGCCAGAAGGTTGAAAGTGATCAGAGCCTGGTCGAATGGGATCCGTATACCATCCCCATCCTGACTGAAGTGGAAGGAAGGCTTCAATATCGAGATGTGGTTGAGGGAATTACCATGAGTGAGGAGGTCGATGAGGTAACGGGTCTTTCTCAAAAGGTCATTATCGAGCATCAGGATGAAAAGCGCCAGCCCCGTGTCCATATTAAGGATGAGGCTTCCAATAAAGTATTGGCCACCTATCTTTTGCCTGCTCAGGCCCACCTGATGGCTGTTGATTCGGCTAAGGTTTTCCCGGGCGATTTGATTGCCAAGATTCCCCGCGAAACCACCAAAACCAAGGACATCACCGGAGGCTTACCCAGGGTGGCTGAGCTGTTTGAAGCTCGAAAACCGAAAGAGCATGCCACGATTGCTGAAATTGATGGAGAAGTTCGCCTTGGTGGTGTAGTCAAGGGGATGCGCAAAGTATATGTGAAGAACGATATGGGGGTTGAAGAGGAATATCTGATTCCCCGCGGAAAGCATATCAATGTGCATGATGGTGACAGGGTCAAGGCCGGGGAGCCGCTCATGGATGGATCGCCCAATCCGCATGATATTCTGCGGGTTTTGGGAGACAAAGAGCTGCAAAAATACCTCGTCAATGAGGTGCAGGAAGTTTATCGGCTTCAGGGTGTCAATATCAATGACAAGCATATCGAGGTCATTGTCCGGCAGATGCTTCGATGGGTCAAGATAGAAGATGTCGGGGACACGGACTTCATTATCGGAGAGCAGGTTGACCGTTTCCGTTTTCTTGAGGAAAATGAGCGGGTCAAGGCTAAAGGCCTGCGGCCCAGTACCGGCAAACCGTTGCTGCTTGGCATCACCAAGGCTTCCCTGAGTACGGAAAGCTTTATTTCGGCCGCTTCGTTCCAGGAGATGACCAGAGTACTTACTGAAGCCAGTGTTTGTGGCAAAGTTGATGAGCTCCGAGGGCTCAAAGAGAATGTTATTGTCGGGCGATTAATCCCGGCTGGTACCGGTTTACGGAGTTACCGGCAAATTAATGTTATTCCTGAAAAGCAGGTTCCGGAGAAAGGGAGCGTGATCGAGGAGCTGGAGCTCGAGGAGAAAAAGGTATTGACAACTGGTTAACAGTATAGTATATTCGGAACTCTTTTGCATATAACTATGGTAAGAAAGGGAAAGGAAGAATGCCAACTATTAATCAACTGGTGAGAAAGGGTCGAAAAAAGGTCTTCAAGAAGAAATCGGCTCCTGCATTGGATTCTTGTCCGCAAAAGCGCGGGGTTTGCTTAAGGGTGTATACGGTTACTCCGAAAAAGCCAAACTCGGCACTCCGGAAAGTGGCGAGGATCAGGTTAACCAGTGGAAAAGAAGTCACCGGCTACATACCCGGGGTGGGACATAATTTACAGGAACACTCGATTATTCTGCTTCGAGGAGGCAGAGTAAAGGATTTGCCTGGTGTTCGCTATCACATTGTCCGAGGAGCGCTGGATACGGTCGGGGTTCAGGACAGGAAAAAAAGCCGGTCACGATACGGGGCCAAGACACCGAAATAGGGAGTTTGATTTATATGCCGAGAAGAGGGATCGTATCCAAAAGAGAATCAATACCAGATATCAGGTATAATGAGGTCATAGTCACCAAGTTTATTAATACTCTGATGAAGCAGGGTAAAAAAAGCACTGCTGAGAGTATTTTCTATGGGGCGATGGATATTATTCAGCAAAAGACCGGCCAGGAGCCTTTGCAGACTTTCAAGCAGGCCCTGAGCAATGTCAAGCCAATTATCGAAGTAAAATCCAGGCGGGTCGGAGGATCAACGTATCAGGTGCCGGTGGAAATTCGGTCCGAGCGTCGGATCAGTCTGGCCATTCGCTGGATTGTGGACTTCGCCAAGAAGCGGAACGAAAAAAATATGCGGGAAGCTCTGGCAGGTGAATTATTGGATGCAGCCGGCGGCAAGGGCTCTTCGGTAAAGAAGCGGGAAGATACGCATAAGATGGCTGAAGCTAATAAGGCTTTCGCGCATTACAAATGGTAGGTGTGGAGAGTGTCTAAAAAGTTTCCTCTCTCCAAAATACGGAATATCGGAATTATGGCTCACATTGATGCCGGAAAGACAACGACCACTGAACGGATCCTCTATTATACGGGAATTACCTATAAGATGGGCGATGTGGATGAAGGCTCTACAGAAATGGACTGGATGGAACAGGAAAGGGAGAGGGGAATAACCATTACATCTGCGGCCACTACCTGCTACTGGCGTGATCATCGGATAAACATTATTGATACGCCAGGTCATGTGGATTTTACTGCCGAAGTTGAACGTTCTCTGCGAGTATTGGATGGAGCGATTACCGTAGTTTGCGGAGTAAGCGGGGTTCAGCCTCAAACGGAAACTGTCTGGCATCAGGCCGAACGGTATCATGTACCCCGGATTGTGCTGGTTAATAAGATGGATAGAATCGGAGCGGATTTTTTTGCCAGCACAGAGTCAATCGAAAAAAAACTGCATACCAAAACTGCTCTCTTACAAATACCTCTCGGAAAAGAGAGTGATTTTCGGGGGGTAATAGATCTGATCACAATGCGAGCCATTATCTACGATACTGATGAGCTTGGCGCAACCTATCGAGATGATGTAATTCCTGATGAATTCATCAGCCTGGCCCAGGAATACCGGAGCAGGCTGCTTGAAGTGGTAGCTGAAGAAGACGAATACCTTACGGAAAAATATCTTGAATCAGGAGAATTAAGTGAATCGGAGCTGCGGGGAGGAATTAGAAAGGGAACCTTAAGCCTGGCTTTTGTGCCGGTTTTGTGCGGTTCAGCTTTTAAAAATAAGGGAATTCAACCCTTGCTTGATGCTGTTGTCGATTATCTGCCAGCACCGACCGATGTTCCGGCAATAGAAGGAATTAATCGGAAAACAAATCAGAAAGAAAAACGAGAGGCTTCCGAGAAGGGACCTTTGGCAGCACTTGCCTTTAAAATCTGGAATGATCCCTTTGTCGGGCAACTGACTTTCTTTCGGATATATTCAGGAAGCCTGCACAGCGGGGCATATGTTTACAACGCCAGTAAGGATTACCGTGAACGGATCAGCCGGCTGCTGCATGTGCATGCTAATAAATGGGAGGATATTCCTCAAGTTTCTGCGGGAGATATTGCCGCTGCGGTAGGTTTCCGCAAGACAGGAACGGGAGATACCCTCTGTGATGAGCAAAAGCCCATTATTCTGGAAAGAATGGAATTTCCCGATCCGGTCATCTATGTCGCCATCGAGCCGAAGACCAAAGCCGATCAGGAGAAACTGTCTTCGACGCTGTATAAGCTGGCGCAGGAGGATCCGACATTCAAAATACATATTGACAATGACACCGGCCAGACAATCATTTCAGGGATGGGCGAGCTTCATCTTGAAATCATTACCGAACGAATGCTTCGGGAATTCAAGGTGCAGGCCAATATTGGTAAACCTCAGGTAGCTTACAAGGAAACGATACGGAAAAAGCATGAAGGCGAGGCAAAATTTATCCGGCAGACCGGAGGCCGTGGACAATATGGGCATGTTAAATTGATGGTCGAGCCTCGTGAGCGCGGAAGCGGCTTCGAATTCGAGAATGCCCTGGCAGGTGGAATTATTCCCAAAGAGTTTATTCCGGCAATCAGGGAAGGGATAACCCAGGCAATGGAGACAGGGATTCTGGCTGGATATCCGATGCTGGATATTAAGGCAACCCTCATTGATGGATCTTTCCATGAGGTTGATTCTTCGGACATCGCCTTCAAAATCGCGGGTCTCATGGCCTTTCAGGACGCTGTCAAGCAGGCAGAGGCAATATTGCTTGAGCCGGTTATGGAAGTTGAAATCGTCGTCCCAGATGAATTTATGGGAGAGGTAATTGGAGATGTCAATGCCCGCCGGGGCAGAATAGAAAATCTGAGCTCAAAGAGTGGTGTTCAGATAATTATGGCCAAGGTCCCTCTGGCTGAGATGTTTGGTTATTCAACCAGCCTCCGGTCAATGAGTCAGGGAAGAGGCACTTTTACCATGGAATTTCGGGAATACGATGAAGTCCCTAATACCATCTCTGAACAGTTACTGGCCAGGATCTATGGGCACTGATTTGCAGGGGCCATAGGTTGACTGATTGAGAGCTCCGTTGGTGACGTAAATTAAAAAGGAAAAATCGGGAGGAAATAAGGAATGGCAAAAGAGAAGTATGAAAGGACGAAGCCGCACGTAAATATAGGGACAATCGGGCACGTAGATCATGGGAAGACCACCCTGACCTCTGCCATAACCAAGGTATTGGCCAATAAGGGTCTGGCAGAGTATCGGGCCTTTGATCAGATTGACAATGCCCCCGAGGAAAGAGAGCGGGGGATCACCATTGCCACGGCCCATGTGGAGTATCAGACCGAGAGCCGCCACTATGCTCATGTTGACTGTCCCGGTCATGCAGACTATGTGAAGAACATGATCACTGGAGCAGCCCAGATGGATGGGGCCATTCTGGTGGTTTCAGCCGCGGACGGGCCCATGCCTCAGACCAGAGAGCATATTTTGCTGGCCAGACAGGTTGGTGTGCCCTATATCGTTGTTTTCCTCAACAAAGTGGACATGGTCGATGATGAAGAGCTGCTTGAGCTGGTAGAGCTTGAGGTCAGAGAGCTGCTGAGCCAGTATGAGTTTCCCGGAGACGAGATTCCGGTAGTCAGAGGCTCTGCTCTGAAGGCGGGAGAGTGTGGCTGCGGCAAAGATGGCTGCCCCAATTGCAAGGTGGTCTATGACCTGATGAAGGCAGTGGATGAGTATATCCCCCTTCCCAAGCGGGATATCGATAAACCCTTCCTGATGCCGGTAGAGGATGTGTTCAGCATTTCGGGGCGTGGAACTGTGGCTACCGGCAGAGTAGAGCGGGGCGTTATCAGAGTGGGCGAGGAAGTGGAAATCGTCGGCATCAAGGAAACGCAAAAGACGGTGGCCACCGGGGTTGAGATGTTCAGAAAGCTGCTGGACGAGGGGCAGGCTGGAGACAACATCGGGGTTCTGCTGCGGGGCAAGAAGCGGGAAGAAATCGAGCGGGGAATGGTTTTGGCCAAACCGGGCAGCATCACTCCGCATACCAAATTCAAAGCCCAGGTGTACGTACTGTCCAAAGAAGAAGGCGGAAGGCATACCCCGTTTTTTAATGGTTATCGGCCTCAGTTTTTTGTGCGGACAACGGATGTGACCGGAACCGTTCAATTGCCGGAAGGTGTGGAAATGGTTATGCCGGGCGATAATGTTGTGATCGTCGGCGAGCTGATTACTCCGATCGCCCTGGAAAAAGAGATGCGCTTTGCCATCCGGGAAGGCGGCAGGACCGTGGGTGCCGGCGTTGTCAGTGAGATCATCGAATAACCAGCAATCTCAGAAAGCGGCTTTTATTCACAATCTCTGAAGCGGTAAAAGCTATGGAGAGGACAACCCCTATACGGTGGTTGAGCCAGCGAGGAAGTGATGGAAGGTCAAAGGATAAGAATTAAATTATGTGCATATGATCATCAGATTTTAGACCAGTCAGCCGGTGAGATTGTCGAAACGGTGAAGCGGACGGGGGCAAAGGTATCAGGTCCGATACCTTTTCCAACCCGAAAAAACCGCTATACTGTGCTCAGATCCCCGCATATTGATAAAAAGTCCAGAGAGCAATTCGAGATCCGGACTCACAAACGGATTTTGGATATTCTGGAACCGACACCGCAGACCGTGGACGCTTTAATGCGCTTGGATCTTCCCTCCGGCGTTGATGTAGAGATTAAGCTATAACCTTGGATGTAAGATACAAGAAAAAGTTGCGTGAAAAGAGATGATAAGCTTAGATATCTATAACACTAATAACGAGAAGATCGAACAGATGGAAGTACCGGAATCAGTATTTGATGTACCGGTCAAGGAGCATCTTTTGCATGATGTTGTCTGTTATCAGCAGGCTAAGAGAAGGAAAGGGAATGCCAGTACCAAGACCCGCGCCGATGTGTCGGGAAGCGGGACAAAGCCCTGGAGGCAAAAGGGGACTGGGAGAGCCCGGGCAGGATGCAAAAGATCGCCCTTGTGGATAGGAGGAGGCGTTGTCTTCGGACCTCATCCGAGAAGCTACGAGTTCAAGGTAAACAAAAAGGTTTTAAACTATGCTCTTCGGTCAGCATTATCAATGAAACGGAAAGAAGGAGATTTACTGGTCCTGAAGGAGTTTGATCTTGAGCAACCGAAGACACGACTGGTAAAGGATATTCTTGACCGCCTGGAGATTCGGGAAAAAGTTTTACTCGTAATTGATGGTGAGCAGCATGCAAATTTGAGATTAGCTGCCAGGAACCTTGCACAAGTAAAGGTCATTGACACCGATGGGTTAAATGTATATGATATCCTCCTATTCAAAAAACTGATCCTGTTACGGTCAGCAGCTCAAAAGATCGAGGAGAAATTAAGCATATGAAGTCTGCATATGAGATCATTAAAGGGCCCATGATTACGGAGAAGAGCACTGCTCAAAAGAAACTGTTCAATAAAGTCTCCTTTGAGGTCGACAAGCTGGCCAACAAGATTGAAATCAAGCAGGCTGTTCAGGATATTTTTAACGTTAAGGTAGATAAGATATCGGTCATTCATCTCATGGGCAAAAAAAGGCGGCTTGGTGTACATCAGGGTAAGAGAGCGGACCGGAAAAAGGCAATTGTAACTCTTGCCGAGGGAGAAACCATCGAGCTTCTGGAAGGGCCTTAACGTCACGGGATAATCACGGCAAAGGTAAAGGATTATTATGGGGATAAAGGATTATAAGCCAGTTACACCGAGTTTACGAACCCAGACCGTCTCTACTTTTGAAGAGATTACCAAGGAGGAGCCTGAGAAATCGCTTCTGAGGAAGATGACTAAAACCGGCGGCCGGAATAATGTCGGTCGGCTGACTTCCCGGCATCGGGGTGGTGGTCACAAAAGACGGTACAGGATTATTGATTTCAAGAGGGATAAATTTTCGATTCCGGCCAAGGTTGTCAGCATCGAGTATGATCCCAATAGAAGTGCCCGCATTGCGCTTTTACATTATGCAGATGGTGAAAAGCGTTATATTCTGGCTCCGAACTCACTGGAAGTGGGAGCAAAAGTAATGTCAGGGCCTGAGGCTGAGATTCAGGCAGGAAATGCTCTTCCCTTGAAAAATATTCCGGTTGGAAGTGTTATTCATAATATCGAGTTAAAAAAAGGCAAGGGAGGACAACTGGTTCGCAGCGCGGGCACCAGTGCACAACTGTTGGCCAAAGAGGGCAGCTATGGACACGTACGGTTAACCTCCGGTGAAGTCCGGCTCGTTCATCTGGATTGCCTGGCAACTATCGGCCAGATAGGGAACATGGATCATGAAAATATCTCTCTCGGCAAGGCAGGTCGAACAACCTGGCTTGGCAGGAGAAGCAAGGTCCGGGGAGTGGCCATGAATCCTATTGATCATCCTATGGGTGGTGGCGAAGGTAAATCTTCCGGCGGGAGACACCCCTGTACTCCGTGGGGAAAGCCGACCAAGGGATATAAAACCAGAAGTAATAAACAAACCACCAAGTATATTATCAAAGGCAGAAAGAAGGGGAAATAGGAGGAAATCGTGGCACGGTCAATAAAAAAAGGGCCATATATTGATCATAATCTTTGGGAAAAGGTTGATAAGATGAATAAGGCCTTGGAAAAAAAAGTAATTAAAACCTGGGCACGGAACTCAACTATTTTCCCTGAGATGGTAGGGCACACTATCGTGGTGCATAATGGACGAAAATTTATCCCGGTATACATTACGGAAAATATGGTTGGACATAAGTTAGGCGAATTCGCACCTACTCGGACATTTCGTGGACATGGGTCCAAGAGCGAAAAATCAACTAGGGTAAAGTAGACAATGAAAGTAAAAGCTGTTACCAAACATTTACCGACAACTGCGCGCAAGGCCAAGCTTGTAGTTGACCTTATCCGGGGAAAGGGTCTTGAGGAGGCGATTAACATTCTAAAGTTTACTCCGAGGGCCGCATCTCCCATGATCGAGAAGGTTCTGCGGTCGGCCATGGCTAATGCCAAACAGAACAATGAGATTAAAGACGTCGATAAGCTTTATGTGTCTGAAATCAGCGCTCAACAGGGGCCGACTCTGAAACGATTCCAGCCAAGGGCCCGTGGACGGGCATTTCGGATTAAAAAAAGGACCAGTCATATCTCAATAGTACTGGATGAGAGATTGTAGGAGGAATAGGTATTGGGACAAAAAGTACACCCTCTTGGATTCAGATTAGGATATACCAAAACCTGGGAATCAAAATGGTATTCAAAGAAGGAATACCGGAAAAACCTGCTTGAAGATTTGCATATTCGGGCATTTGTCAGAGAAAAACTCAAAAACGCCGGGGTTTCCCGCGTTGAAATCGAAAGAGCCTCTGACAGGGTAAAAATTAATATCCATACCGCACGACCCGGTATCATCATCGGGAAAAAGGGAACGGAAGTTGACAAATTAAAAGATGAAATTCAGGCCCTTACCCATAAGCAAATCTACATTAATATTCACGAGATACGGAAAGCGGAGATTGATGCCCAGTTAATAGCTGAAAATGTAGCTATGCAATTGGAACGAAGAGTCGCTTTCCGAAGAGCGATGAAAAAGAGGGTTACTGCTGCCCTGCGCTTCGGGGCTGAAGGAATTCGAATCTCCTGTTCAGGAAGATTGGGAGGCGCTGAAATGGCGCGTCGTGAATGGTATCGGGAAGGCAGGGTTCCGCTTCATACCTTACGTGCTGATATCGATTATGGAACGACGATTGCACGAACTACCTATGGGGTAATAGGAGTGAAGGTATGGGTTTTTAAAGGTGAGGTCCTGTCAAAAGAGAAACCAGAGGGAGAGCAGTTAGACAGCGTCACCTATAACGTTTGAGAAAACAAGCTGGAGTAATAAGTCATGTTAATGCCGAATAAAGTAAGGTACCGGAAAGTCCAAAGGGGCAGAATGACCGGGAAAGCCTATCGTGGTTCAAGACTGGTTTTTGGTGATTATGGTTTAAAGGCCCTGGAGCCGGGGTGGATCACCAATCGGCAGATAGAGGCGGCTCGAATCGCGATCACCCGCTATGTGAAGAGAGGTGGAAAAGTCTGGATCAATGTTTTTCCCAGCAAACCGGTCAGCAAGAAACCTGCCGAAACAAGGATGGGAAAAGGAAAGGGTGCTCCGGAATTTTGGGTCGCGGTCATAAAGCCTGGTAAAATTCTCTACGAAATGGAAGGGGTGGCACCTGAAGTAGCCCGTGAAGCTATGAGATTAGCTGCCCATAAGCTGCCAATTAGAACACGGTTTGTAGCCAGATAGGTTTTAGGACTATGAAAGCAAAAGAACTGAGAGATTATAGTGATGAAGAATTAGGACAAAAAGAGGCTGATTTACGTGAAGAGCTTTTTAAGCTCCGGTTTCAAGCCGCTTCCGGTCAATTAGAAAACTATATGAGAATCCGTCAGGTCAGGAAAGATATTTCCAGAGTGTTGACTGTATACCGGGAAAGATTGGCCAACAGGGAGAAACAGGGTGCAGGGGAATAGTTCCATGAAGAGCAGGGGACAAAGGAAAAAAAGAACTGGTACCGTTGTCAGCGATAAAATGGATAAGACGGTAGTTGTAGAAGTCAAAAGAACTATCATTGATCCTACGTATAAAAAGGTTGTTCAGAAACGAAAACGGTATAAAGCGCATGATGAGGAAAACAAGTATAAAGTCGGCGATAAGGTTGTAATTATGGAAACGAGGCCATTGAGCAAAGATAAGCGGTGGCGGGTGGTAGCACCGTTATCCTCGAATTGAATATCAGGGGAATTGAGGGTATAATATTATGGTTCAACTTCAAACAATGCTTGATGTAGCGGACAATACGGGAGCCAAAAGGGTGATGTGTATCAAGGTGCTGGGTGGATCCCGGAAACGATATGCTACGATCGGTGATGTCATTGTCGTTACCGTGAAAGAGGCTGCACCCACCTCGGCAGTGAAAAAAGGAACGGTCAATAAGGCTGTTCTGGTACGAACAGCCAAAGAAGTACGCCGTCCCGATGGCTCGTATATAAAATTTGATCAAAATGCTGCAGTACTCATTAATAACCAGGGAGAGCCGATAGGGACACGAATTTTCGGACCGGTAGGCAGGGAATTGCGTGGCAAGAATTTTTCAAAGATCGTTTCCCTGGCTCCAGAGGTTCTATAAGGAAGCATGACTGATGAATCCGAAGATGAGCAAAGAAAAAAACAAGGGACGGTCAAATAAAATTCGAAAGGATGATCTAGTCACCGTAATTGCCGGAAAAGCAAAAGGAAAGACAGGTCGGGTGCTTGGCGTTTTGCCGGAGAAACATCGGGTGATTGTTGAGAAACTGGTGATAGTGAAAAGGCATACTAAACCGAGTCAACAGCAGCAGCAGGGTGGGATTATTGAGAAAGAGGGCACGATTAACATCAGCAATGTCATGGTGAAATGTGGCAAGTGTAATCATCCTACCCGTGTTGGCTTCATTCGTCTTGAGAATGGAGAAAAAGCCAGGATATGCAAAAAGTGCAAAGAGGTAATGGGCTGAAAACTGTCTGCCTCTGGTAATGGATAGGAAAAGGGCTATGGTTCGTTTAAAACAAAAGTACCAAGAAGAAATTTTACCTGCTCTCTGTCAGGAATTTGAATATAAAAATGTGCTCCAGGCTCCCAAGGTAATCAAGATTGTTATTAATATGGGTGTAGGAGAGGCGATTCAGAATGCCAAGGTTCTCGACTTTGCCTGTGAAGATCTTGCAAAAATCACGGGGCAAAAACCCATGGTTACCCGGGCCAAGAAATCTATTGCCGGCTTCAAATTGCGGGAAGGAATGCCCATCGGCTGTCGGGTGACTTTGAGGGGGGCAAGAATGTATGAGTTTCTGGATAGACTGTTATCTGTAGCTCTGCCACGAATCAGAGACTTTAAAGGAATGCCCGACAAATCTTTTGACGGACAGGGAAATTATAATTTTGGGCTTTCCGAGCAGGTAATATTTCCTGAGATCGATTATGATAAGGTTGATAAGGTCAGGGGTATGAATATCACGGTTGTAACGAGTGCCAAGACTGATAAAGAGGCACAGTCGTTACTCAGAAGGTTTGGGCTCCCGTTTCGGGGGGAGCGGGCAGAATAAAAAAGACTAGAGAGATGAGGTAGAGTCTTGGCAAGAAAGTCAATGATTATCAAAGCAAATCGAAAACCGAAGTTTTCCGTACGGAAATATCACCGGTGTGGAGTATGTGGGCGGCCGCGAGCTTACATGAGACGGTTTGGTATCTGTAGAATCTGTTTTCGTCAGCTCGCCTTGCGGGGAGAAATACCAGGCGTTATAAAGTCAAGCTGGTAAGATTGAAAGGAAGAATCATGGCCTTAACGGATCCTATTGCTGATATGCTAACAAGGATTAGAAATGCTAGCATGGCAAAATTCCAGGCAGTAGATATTCCATCCTCACGCTTGAAGCAGGAAATTATCCGTATCTTCAAAGAGGAGGGGTATATCAGAGCTTACAAGATAATCGAGGACCAAAAGCAGGGAACAATCCGGGTATACTTGAAATATAGTGAAGATAATCGACCGGTTATCAGCAACCTTCAGAGGATCAGCAAACCCAGTCGAAGGGTATATGTAAAAAAGGATGAGATTCCCAAAGTTTTGGGTGGCATGGGGATAGCTGTCCTCTCTACCTCTCAGGGAATCATGACGGATAAAACCACCCGGCGGGCAGGATTGGGTGGCGAGGTTCTGTGCTACGTTTGGTAAAAAGGATGATCCATGTCGAGAATAGGAAAACAGCCAATAGTTATACCCAAAGGGATCAACGTTCAAATTGATAAAAATATTCTGTCAGTAAAAGGCCCCAAAGGACTGACCGAGCTTAACCTGCATCCCCATGTCAATGTCGAGATGGAGGGAGAGGAGATCAGAGTGAAGCCAAGATTGCAGACCAAGGCGGCACGGTCAATTTATGGCTTAACCAGAGCTTTGATATTCAACATGGTCCAGGGGGTTAAAAATGGTTTTGAAAAGAAGCTTGAGATTGTAGGTATCGGATATAAAGCGAATGTTTCGGGGAAAAATTTAGTTCTGAACCTCGGCTATTCACACCCGATTGAATATCCTATCCCGGATGGCATTGAAATACAGGTTGATAAGCAAATCAATATTGTTGTCAGAGGAATCGACAAGCAGAAGGTTGGACAGGTTTGCGCTGAAATCCGGAATTTCAAGCCGCCAGAACCATATAAGGGTAAAGGTATCCGTTATGAGGGTGAGGCGGTGAGAAGAAAGGTCGGAAAAACCGGAGCATAGGATCAATTGAAGGAGAAAAATCCGTGAAAGGAAATGAAAGTCAGATATCGAGATCAATCCGCCATGCGAGAGTGCGGAAAAAGATTCAGGGGAGATCAGACCGGCCCCGCCTTGTCGTTTTTAAATCTTCCAAGCATACGTATGCTCAAGTGATCGATGACGTGCAGGGGAATACGTTAGCTTCAATATCGACTCTGTCTTCGAAGTTTCGGGAAAGACAACGGTATGGGGGAAATATCTCTGCTGCCAGGGTAATTGGTGAATTAATTGCCAAGGAATCTCTTCATAAGGGAATCAAGAAGGTAGTTTTCGATCGTGGCGGGTATCAATACCACGGAAGAGTCAAGGCCTTGGCAGAAAGTGCCAGAGAAGGGGGATTGGAGTTCTAGCATGATGGAGGGAAGCGTTTGGCCAAGGTAAATCCAGATCAATTTGAATTAGTGGATAAGGTAGTCCATATTAATCGGGTTGCCAAAGTTGTCAAAGGGGGACGAAGGTTCGGGTTCAGTGCTCTGGTAGTGGTTGGAAATGCTGATGGCTACGTTGGAATCGGATTGGGTAAGGCCAATGAGGTCCCGGAAGCCATCCGCAAAGGAGTAGAGAGGGCAAAGAAGAACCTGGTGAAAATTCCGGTTACCAAAGGAACCATCCCGTATATGGTCATGGGACACTATGGCGCAAGCAAGGTTATGTTGAAACCGGCTTCTGAAGGGACCGGGGTTATTGCCGGAGGAACGGTGAGAGCGGTCATGGAGGCGGTCGGTGTAAAAAATATCCTTACCAAGTCGATTGGATCCAGTAATCCCCACAATGTTATCAAGGCAACCATGGCCGGATTGATGAGCCTTCGAAATCCGGAAGAAATCATCAGAAATCGTGGTTTAATACGAGAAGAGGCAGGGTGAAAATGGGAAGTCAGATCAAAATCACGCTGATAAAAAGCGGGATCAGCAGATCCTGGAAGCATCGGGAAATATTAAAGGGGCTGGGTCTGACCAAGTTAAACAAGACAGTTTACCGGCCCAATAACCCTGCAATCATGGGAATGGTAAAGAAGGTCGAATACCTGCTAGACTATCAGATTACAGAAGGATAGATGGATGAATTTAAGTCAATTAAAACCCGCGGAAGGTTCAAAAAAATATCGGAAACGAGTGGGTAGAGGGTCCGGGTCAGGGCACGGCAAGACGAGCTGCCGGGGGCACAAGGGCCAGAACGCACGAGCTGGCGGTGGTGTACGCCGGGGATTTGAGGGTGGTCAAATGCCTTTGCAGCGAAGGCTGCCGAAGCGGGGATTTCACAACCTCTTCGGAAAGGAATATGCTCTGGTTAATGTATCAGCTCTCGAAGGCTTTGAGCAGGGAACAACCATCACGCCGGCAGAGTTAATACAGAAAGGCCTGGTTAAAAAGATCCTGAATGGAGTCAAGATACTGGGAGATGGCGAGTTACACAAGTCATTAAAAGTCAAAGCCCATAAATTTTCAAAAACCGCTATTGAAAAGATCCGCACCGCAGGTGGAGAGGTCGAGGTGATTAGCCCTTGATTGAAAGTTTCCAAAATATCTTTAAAGTACCTGAATTAAAAAAGAGAATTCTATTTACCTTTGGTCTTTTGGCTGTCTTTAGAATCGGGGCTCACATTCCAACTCCAGGAATTGATGGCGCAGCTTTGAGCGCTTTTTTTTCTCATGCGAAGGGAACTCTTCTGGGATTTTTTGACATGTTTTCTGGAGGAGCGTTATCCAAACTGACGGTTTTTGCCCTTGGAATTATGCCCTACATCGATGCTGCTATTATTCTGGAGCTGTTGACAGTAGTCATTCCCCATCTGGAGCGGCTTTCAAAAGAAGGTGAACAGGGAAGAAAGAAAATCACCCAGTACACCCGGTATGGAACGATTCTGATTGCAGTCATACAATCTCTGGGGATAGGCTTTGGTCTGGAATCCATGAGGAGTCCGACCGGGGCACCTATTGTTCCATTTCCCGGCTGGCCATTCCGACTGCTGACCGTAATTACCCTTACGGCAGGAACTGTGTTCCTGATGTGGCTCGGTGAGCAGATAACCGAACGGGGAATCGGAAACGGGATTTCTCTCCTTATCTTCGCTGGTATTGTCGTTCGAGGGCCAGCGGCGGTAATTAATACTGTGCGGCTTTTGCGAACGGGAGAAATGTCGTTTATCCTGATGGCCCTTATCGCTGTATTTATGGTGGCGGTATGCGCCTTTATTGTTTTTGTTGAGACTGGAGAACGAAAGATTCCGGTGCAATATGCCAAACGCATGGTTGGAAGAAGGATGTATGGAGGGCAGAGTACCTACATCCCCTTGCGGGTAAATACTGCCGGAGTTATTCCAATCATTTTCGCTGCATCGATTATCATGTTTCCGGCAACCATAGCCAGGTTTATTAATCATCCATGGATGATTCATATTGCCGATGCTCTGGCCCCGGGTGCGCCACTGAATACGATTCTCTATATTGTTTTAATTGTGTTTTTCTGTTATTTTTACACAGCTATTATTTTCAATCCGGTTGACGTTGCTGATAATATGAAGAAGTATGGAGGTTTTATTCCGGGAATTCGGCCTGGTAAAAATACTGCTGAATATATCGATAAAATCCTGTCGAGAATCACCCTGGTCGGAGCAATCTACCTGTCTCTTATTTCTATTTTACCTACGTATTTGATTAAATTCTTTAATGTTCCTTTTTATTTTGGCGGTATAGCACTCATAATCATCATTGAGGTTGGCCTGGATACGGTTCGCCAGATAGAATCTCATTTAATCATGAGAAACTATGAAGGCTTTATTAAGAAATCGAAGGTCAGTAGGCAAAGGATCGGATAAATCGGATAAAAAGGATAGGCAAGGGATGAATCTCATACTTTTAGGGGCACCGGGAGTAGGAAAAGGAACACAGGCTAAGTTACTGATGAAAAGATACCAGATTCCTCAGATATCGACAGGCGATATTCTGCGGGAAGCGGTACGTGAGCATACTCCGCTCGGCCTCAGGGCACAGGAGTTCATGAACAAGGGACTTTTGGTACCCGATGAAATTGTTATTGGTATCATCGAGGATAGACTGAAAGGTCAGGACTGTAGTCATGGCTTTATTCTCGATGGATTTCCCAGAACCATACCGCAGGCTGAAAGTCTCGGTGAAGTCATAAATAAACTGAGCATGAAACTTGATCATGTCATCAATTTTGAGCTGGATGAAGAGACTCTGATCAAAAGGCTGGCTGGAAGACAGACTTGTCAAGGTTGCGGAAATATGTATAATATATATTTTAATCCTCCGCGAAAGGAGGGGATCTGCGACCAATGCGGTGAAAAACTCTTTCAACGGAAAGATGATAACCCCACAACAATACAGGAAAGGTTATCTGTTTATCGGGCTCAAACAATGCCGCTCATTGGATACTATCAGGCTCAGAGCAAACTGGTTACGATAACGTTAAGTAATAGCGAAGGACCGGATCAGATTTTCGATCGCCTTCGTATGATGTTGGAAAGTTAGATATTGTGGTTATCCTGAAATCTCCTGATGAAATAGAGAGGATGAGAATTTCCGGACATATTGTGGCCGAAGTGCTTGAATATCTGAAAGAGTTGGTACAACCGGGTATTACCACTCTGGAGCTTGATCGGGAGGCGGAAAGGGAAATATACCGCAGAGGCGGAGAACCAACCTTTAAGGGATACAAACGATTTCCTCATGATTCTCCTTTTCCGGGGTGTATTTGCGTCTCTATCAATGAAGAAGTTATCCACGGGATACCTTCACAGAGAAAATTACTCCGAGGAGACATAATCAGTATTGACATTGGGGTCAGGGCAGAAGGATTTTGCTCTGATTCAGCCATTACGGTTGGGGTAGAGAGCATCAGTAAGGAAGCTGAGAAATTGCTCAGTACTACCGAAGAATCTTTGTACCGGGGAATTGGAAAGGCTTATCCGGGAAACAGGCTTCAGGATATCTCGTATGCAGTTCAGCAGCTTGTTGAAGAGCGGGGATATTCTGTAGTGCGTGATTTTGTCGGACATGGAATCGGACGATCTCCCCACGAAGATCCCCAGGTTCCCAATTTCGGAAAGCCTGGGCGGGGAAGACGATTAGAAGCAGGAATGGTTCTGGCCATCGAGCCGATGGTTGTCATGGGCAGTTATAATGTTGATGTGCTGGAAAATGGGTGGACAGCAGTGGCTGTCGATCATAGTCTGTCGGCTCATTTCGAGCATACGGTAGCCATCACTGGCAGCGGGCCGGAAATCCTAAGCAGGATTGAATGAGGAGATAATAACTTATGTCAAAGGAAGGGGCGATCGAGGTAGAGGGGGTAGTCGTAGAGCCCCTCCCCAACGCTATGTTCCGGGTTGAGCTGGAAAATGGCCACAGAGTTCTCGCCCATATTTCTGGAAAAATGAGAAAAAATTTTATAAGGATCCTTCGTGGTGACAGGGTGCTGGTAGAGCTTTCTTCTTATGACTTAACCAAGGGTAGAATCATTTATCGATTCAAGTAAAGGTCAATAAATCTATGAAGGTGAGAAGTTCCGTAAAGGCAATTTGTAAAAAATGCAAGATTATTCGGCGAAGGGGTATCATCCGGGTTATTTGTGAAAATCCTCGGCATAAGCAGAGACAGGGCTAAAAGGCCGGTATTTTTGCCGAAACGGGATGATCACATGGTAAGTGATATGGGTAGAGAATTTCATGATAAAATTTTAATTTTATTCCAGGGAGGAGTGTCTTGGCACGTATTGCGGGTGTAGACTTACCAAAAAATAAAAGAGCCGAGATCGGACTCACATACATCTATGGAATCGGAAGGTCACGATCCCAACTCATTCTTGAAAAGGCACAGGTATCGAAGGATACAAAGATTGGAAAGCTTACTGAGGAGGAAATCACCCGGATACGGGATCAGATCGCCAATTTCAAGGTTGAAGGAGATTTGAGAAGAGAGATTTCCATGAATATCAAAAGACTCATGGACATCGGATCTTATCGCGGCATGCGTCATCGTCGATCAATGCCGGTAAGAGGGCAGCGAACCCATACCAATGCGAGAACGAGAAAGGGTCCGAAGCGAGCCACAGTCGGTGGAAAGAAAAAAGCAACCAAGAAATAAATCATAAGCTGGAAATCGAGCCGATGGTTATTATTCCGGTAAAGGAGGTAGCATAACATGGCCCAAGTTAAGAAGAGAGGCCAAAAAAAAGAAAAAAAGAATATCCCGGTTGGCGTAGCTCATATTCAGTCAACCTTTAACAATACCGTTATCACTATTACTACCGTTGAGGGGGACGTATTGTCTTGGTCCAGCGCAGGAAGCCTGGGGTTCAAGGGTTCTCGGAAAAGTACACCATTCGCTGCGCAAATGGCTGCTGAAGCTTGTGCCAAGAAAGCTATGGAGCAGGGCATGCGACAATTGGAAGTCAATGTCAAAGGTCCTGGTGCTGGAAGAGAGGCAGCTATTAGAGCCTTGCAGGCAGTTGGCCTTGAAATAAGCTCGATAAAAGATGTTACCCCGATTCCGCATAATGGGTGCAGACCTCCCAAAAGGCGGAGAGTGTAGAAAGGAGAAATTGGAAATTGGCTAGATATCGAGGCCCTGTTTGTCGTTTATGCCGTCGTGAAGGCATGAAACTGTTTCTCAAGGGAGACAGGTGCTATACTGATAAATGTGCGATTGAAAGAAGAAATTATCCACCTGGGCAGCATGGACAGGCAAGACCCAAAAGCTCCGGGTATGGATTACAATTAAGAGAAAAACAGAAAGCTAAAAGAATATATAGCATACTTGAAAGTCAATTCAGAAGTTATTTTCATAAGGCAGAAAGGAAGCCGGGTGTCACCGGCAAGTACCTTCTAACCTTATTAGAAACGCGGTTGGATAATGTTATCTATCGGCTTGGATTTGCTTCCTCCAGAAATGGAGCCCGGCAATTGATCACTCATGGTCATTTTACGGTCAATGGCCGAAAAGTGAATATTACCTCCTATCAACTAAAGCAGGGAGACACCATTGAGCTCATCGAAAAGAGCAGGAAAATCGAATGGATTAAAGAATCGATGGACTCGGCGGCACATCGCGGCATCCCTCAATGGCTGGAGGTCAACCCTGAAAAATTTATTGGAATAGTAAAAAGTCTTCCAAGCCGAGATGATATTACACTGCCAATTCAGGAGCAGTTAATCGTAGAATTATATTCAAAATAAAGCTACGGAGGGCAAGACTTAATGCTGCAGTTTAAAGGTTTACAAAAACCAAAAAGGCTAGAGTGTGATTTAAGCACACTAACAAACACTTATGGTGAATTTTCTGCAGAACCCTTCGAGCGGGGATTTGGCGTAACCATTGGGAACTCTTTACGAAGAGTACTATTGTCCAGCATTCAGGGTTCTGCGGTGACAGCGGTCAGAATCGAAGGAGCCCTGCATGAATTTTCTTCGTTATCGGGGGTTATCGAAGATGTCACCGAAATTATTTTAAACATCAAAGAGCTTCGAATAAAGTGTCATGTCGATCGTCCAAAAACGATTACTATTCGAAAAATCGGCCCCCACGAAGTGACTGCTGCTGACATCGACCATGATGCAGATGTTGAAATCCTGAATCCTGAGCTTCACATCGCTGATCTCGATAAAGATGGCGTTTTGAACATGGAACTATTTGTTAAACAGGGAATCGGTTATTTCCCGGCAGAGAGAAATAAAGAGGAAAATCAGCCGGTAGGAGTTATTCCCATAGATGCCATCTTTTCACCGGTAAGGAAGGTTAACTTTCAGGTCGTGAATACTCGTTTAGGACAGTCTACTGAATACGAGAAACTGAAGCTGCAAGTCTGGACTGACGGAAGTATCGCTCCTGCCGATGCTGTCGCTCATGCCGCAAAAATATTGAAGGATCATTACAGTATCTTTGTTAACTTCGAAGATAAAGAGGAAGAAATTTCCAAACCCGAGGAAGAAGTCAAAGCCAAGGAAGAGCCCAAGTTCAATGAAAATCTCCTGAAGAGTGTAGATGAGCTGGAACTTTCAGTAAGGGCTTATAATTGTCTCAAAAATGCTAATATTCGGACAATTGGGGAATTGGTGCAGCGGACTGAAAGTGAAATGCTGAAAACCAAGAATTTTGGAAGGAAATCACTTAACTCCATCAAGGGAATTCTCGCGGACATGGGATTGCACCTGGGCATGAAACTGGATAATTTCCCGCCTGTCGAGAGCAAAGAGGAAAAAGTTGATAAAAGTGAAGAGACTGAAGTCGAATCATCCTGATAACAGGAAATAGCAGAGGATCTGAAGATATGCGGCATAAGCTTGATAAAAGGAAACTGAATCGTGATTCCAGTGCCCGTAAGGCAATGCTCAAGAATCTCGTTACCTCGCTCCTTGATCACAATCGGATCGTGACTACGGAAGCCCGGGCCAAGGAAACGCGAAGAATTGCAGAAAAAATTATTACTACCGCTAAAAGCGATACCTTGCATGCCCGCAGGATGATCCTGCGGTTTGTTACCAAAAAGGAAGTCGTGAAGAAACTGTTTAAAGAGATTGCTCCCTATTACCGGGAAAAAGCTGGTGGATATGTCCGTCTGATTAAAATCGGGCCAAGAAAGGGCGATGGCGCGTTTATGGCTATGGTCGATCTCCTTGGCCTGGGTGGAAAAGAACAGGCGGAAAAGAAGGAAACCGAGGCCTAATAAGACTGGAAAGCCAGCAATCAGCCCTGCACGTTTGATACAAGGTGAATAAACAAAAAAAGCAGGATATTCCTGCTTTTTTTGTTCACCAGATACTGCTTATCATGATTTTTCTCATCACCTTCCAGCCATGATTTGTCTTCGCCAGGTAAATCACTCTTATGCCGGGCCGATGGGTCAAAAAACCCTGGCTCTCGAAGATATCAATCTGGCTATCCCGACGGGAAGCTTTACCGCCATTGTCGGGCCGAACAATTCAGGTAAAAGTACCCTGGGGCAGATCATATCCGGGCTGTTAACCCCATCGTCAGGTCAGGTTTTAATCGAGGGATTGAATCTTGTTCACTGGGACCACAAACTGCTGACCAGGACGATCGGTTTGATCTTTTCCAATCCCGAAGATCAAATAATTTTCCCAACCGTGGAAGAAGACCTTACGTTCAGTCTGGAAAGTTTACCGATCGATGCTTTTCAGATTGAAAAAGAAGTTGCGGATATTCTGGAATTTTTGGAAATGAAGGACTACCGGCAGTTTCCCATCCATCATTTGTCCGGCGGCCAGAAACAAAAAATAGCCCTGGCGGCGATGATAATCCGGGGTCTGCGGTATCTGGTTGTGGATGAGCCGATCTCTTATCTTGATGCTCAGGGGAAGAGGGAAGTATTAACCCTGATCCATCGCCTCCACCAGGCGGGTACGACTATTATATATCTTGCTCAAGGCTTCGAAGAGCTTACCATAGCCGAGCGGATTGTAGCCTTATCTGCTGGAAGAGTTATCTGGCAGGGTTCCTTTGTGGAGCTCTTGCAGAGGCCGGATGATGCAGCTCAATGGGGTATTGAAGTTCCCCCGGTTGTCAGACTGGTAAAGGTGTTGCAGGAGGAAGGTATTGCGATTGCCCATCCGGTTTATACGGTTGACCAGTTACTTCAGGCTCTGAAAAAGATAAAAAATGAAAGTTGAGGCACGTGGCTGTTCCTACCGGTATCAGCATTGCCTGAAAGGGCACGAATACGCACTTTCCGGTATTTGCTTAGAGGTTTTGCCATCTCAAATTTCGGGTATTGTGGGTGTAAACGGGGCGGGAAAATCTACTCTGGCCAATCTATTGGCCGGATTATCGAAGCCTTCTGAGGGAACTATCCTGGCTGATGGAAAAAATATATACGCTTCCAAAACGGTCCTGGCAGCCTATCGAAAAGCTGTGGCTCTGGTCCCCCAGTTTCCTGAAGATCAGTTTTTTACCGGCTCTCTGTACCAGGAATTATCATTCGGCTTGGAAAGATGCGGAATTGACAGGGAAATAATACACCGGAAGATCGGAGATACAATCAGGGAACTGGGATTGAACCTGGATGAAGAAAGCCTTGTCCATCGATCTCCCTTTGAATTGGGAGGAGGAGAAAAACGACTGATAAGTCTGGCTGCGGCTTTGATAATGGAGCCGAAAATCCTCATTCTGGATGAGCCGACAGCCGGACTGGATATCATGGCAAGTCAGAGGATCTGGAATCTCATTCATGGGCTTCGGCAGCGATTCAAGCTCAGCATTATTGTCATCTCGCACGAGGTGGAAAAGTTAGCTCTCCTGGTAGATAGGCTGATTGTTGTGCATCAGGGAAAGATCGCTTGTCAGGGCACTCCCTATGAGGTTTTTGCCAAGCCGACGGATCTGTTGTCCTTTGGCCTGGAATTGCCTCAGATAACGGTTTTGGGTTATAACCTGGAACTGCTGGGAATCAAACCTGATCATCGGCCAATTTTCGAAGTTGACGAAGCTGCGGCCTTGATAAAAAAATGGTTCACAGGAACTATGAAAGCTCATTGACAAAAAATGAATAGTTCAATACAATAATCAGATTATTTAAGAGATATCTCTGTAAGATGACTGGAACAAGCTGCGCTTGATGGAAAACCTGGTGCTTGAGAGTTAGCTTTGATTGTAAAACCAATGAGGGTTGCCTTTATTCTTTCCCTGTGCCTCCATGCGGCCTTGGCTGGAATGAGTTCACTTTTAAAACCGAAAGCGAAGATGCGACGTCCAACCTTCTACGCCGTAGCTCTCATTCAACAGAAAGCGCCGGCAGGAAGCAGGAAGGTGCACCCTGACGAGATAAAAGTGAAGAAAGTGTCACCGAAGAAAGAGCCCCAAAAGGTAGCTGCCAAGAAGCCTGAAACAATAAAGGTGCCCAAGGAAAAAGTGAAGACTGCTGCTCCGCTCAAGAAAGAAAAGGTGAAAGCTCAAGACCCTGCCCTCGACTACAAAGAGGTGCAGAAAGCTATTGCTCAGTTGAATCAGGAAGAAGACCAAAAAAAGGCAGCGGAGTCGGTGCGGGCATCGGTGGACGAGATCAAGAAAAAGCTGCTTCAGCAGAAGGCCACTGAGCTTGAGCAGGAATCTGCGGAAGAAGAACTGATTGATGAGCGGATCAGCTTCCTGTCCCAGGGATTTGCGAGCAGCCGGGAAAGCGAGTTATATCGGGCGCAAGTTTGGTCATTAATCAAGTCGCACTGGTCTATTTCCGATATCGCTTTCGACCGTGAGAAAGAAATGGAAGTCCGGATTGTGGTGCACCTTGCAAAAGATGGCTCCATTCTGGAGATGGAATTTGTGAAAAGCTCCGGAAATTCGGCATTCGACAATTCTGCCTGGCTGGCAATCAAGCGAGTCGGGCACTTTCCTCCCTTCCCTTCAGAAATGGATGTTGAGTCGGAGGAGTTTGAAGTTTCATTCGTTCCCTGAGAAACTGATTGACGCAGGAAGAGGAATGTTTTATAGTTTGCAGAATCTCTGGATAAAGAAAGCTTTTGGGCTTCTCATCGTGGTTTGTGCCTTCCTTTTACTGATGTATCCGGGATATGGCCAGGGGAAGGTTTACCTGGATACTATTACGAATCCGGAACTTGCTCCTTTTCCCATTGCAGTGGCTGATTTTGCTTCTCCCCAAAAGATAGACGGTGAACGGGAGATTGCCCAGAGTATCCAGCGGGTGGTGATGAATGATCTTACGCTGTCTGGATTTTTTCGGGTCACCGCGCCAAAAGATTTTCCAGCCCAGGCTCAGGTAACCAGGAGTTTTTTGGAACGCTCCGAGTTTGATGTCTGGGACGGGAGCGGAGTGGATGCCCTGGTTACCGGCAGTTTCCGGGTATCAGGAAACTCTTTGATGGGGAGTTTTCGGCTCTATGATCTGGTGGAAAAAAAATTCATCAAGGGTACCCGCTATGAGGGAAAGATATCTGAATGGCGTCGTATTGCCCATCGAATCGCCAACGAGATTGTCTTTCAGATTACCGGAGAAAAGGGCATATTTGATACCCGAATTGCTTTTGTTTCAAAAAAGACGGGAAATAAGAAAATTTATTTGATAGATTTCGATGGGGAAAACCTCCAACAGGTTACCCGCAATAAGTCAATTAATATCTTACCCCGGTGGACACCGGATGGCAAGAGATTACTCTATACTTCCTTTATCAAGAGGAATCCTGATCTTTATGCCATTGATCTTGCCTCAGGGAGAGATTATCGAATTTCCTATCGGAATGGAATAAACGCCTGCCCAACCTGGTTTTATGACTCCGATGGTGAGAAGATGATACTCATGTTGAAGCAGAATGACCGATCACATCTTTTCCTGACCAAGGTTGGAGAGAAAAGTGCCATTCCCCTGACATCGGGGTCAGCTAATCATGCTTCGCCTTCATGGTCACCTGACGGAAGCCAGGTGGCCTACGTGTCTGACCAGACGGGGGGGCCGCAGGTTTATATCATGACTATCAAGGGAAAAACTACCAGGAGATTGTCTTACCAGGGGAGATATAATGTCTCTCCTGCCTGGTCTCCAAAAGGAGACTGGATTGCTTATTGTAGTCGTCACAATGGATCTTTTAAGATCTTTCTGGCTACGCCTGACGGAGAACAGGTCCGACAATTAACCCAGGGACCGGGTAGTTACGAGGATCCTGCCTGGTCTCCGGACGGGCGGTATCTTGCCTTCAGCTCTACAAAGGAGGGAGGGGCGGCTATCTATGTCATGAGTATTAATGGTACCTATCAGAGGAAATTGACAGTTTTTCGGGGGGAGTCAACCAACCCCGCATGGTCACCACATTTGGAATAAGTCAGGCTTAACTGAAGATAAGTAGAGTAGTGCCATATTTATATTTTAATCAGTTATTATAACATTTTTACCTTATGAGAAGGAGGTCTTTTTATGCTAAGAGAGGATGCTTTTATTATGAAAACGGTGAGAGGGTACTTGAGTCTTTTGGTTGTAGTTTGCCTGTTCAGTCTGTGTGGAGCTTGTGCCAAGAAGATCAAGACAGAAGCCCCCGTAGCTCCCGAAGCCGAAGAGGTAGCTAAACCAACTGAAGCTAAACCTGCCGAGGAACAGCCTGCACCAGCTCCGGAAGGAGAAATCAAAGAGGGTGAGCTCGAGAAGACTCTTACCAGGAGTGAGCAGCCAGGGATTGAAGGTGCAGTTTTGGAAAGCTCCGCACTCAAAGATGTCAACTTCGATTTTGACCGCTCTGAGCTTACCGACACTGCCCGTGAGATTTTGAATGCCAATGCCGAGCTGTTGAAAAAATCTCCCGAGGCAAAAATTCAGGTCGAGGGACATTGTGATGAGCGGGGCTCCACAAGCTACAATCTGGCTCTCGGTGAAAGAAGGGCTGCCAGTGTAAAGGATTATCTGGTTTCCTTGGGAATATCCGCCGATAAAATCTCCACGATCAGCTACGGAGAAGAAAGGCCGCTCGATCCAGGGCAAAATGAGGAGGCCTGGGCAAAAAACCGTCGTGCTCATATCGTCATCCTTCCCTAAGTTAGGGTGAATCCTGCACGATTAGGACCAAAAGGGAAGAATTTATTATGATATCGTGGGACAGAAAAAGTTTCATAGTGTTCTGGTTCGGCTTAGGATTGTGGGGCTTATTTTTCGTGAATGGCTGCGCTACCCAGCAGGAGGTTCTGGACTTAAAACCCCATGTTAATAAGGCGATCCTTCAGGTCAGTGAGCTGTCCAATCAGGTTTATGATCTTGAGAATCGCTTGAAGCAGTTGGAGAACAGGGAAGGTCAGATTCCAGACCATGTCAGACGGTTAGCGGATTTGGAAGCCAGGCTCAACAATCTGCAAGAGGAGGCTCGCTCCCATATTACGGCTGAACAGGAAGATATGAACCTGTGGAAAAAGTTTGATCAGAGATTTCAATATCTGTCCCAGGAAATCGAGAGTGAGAGAAGGAAATTTATTCAATTTCAGGAAGAGACCAGGAAAAAATTCGAGGAATTATCTCCTCGATCAGCGTTGACCCCTCCGGGAGAGGAACTGGAAAAGACGAATACTTCCGAACCAGTTCCTCTCCCGGATTCATCCGGTAACCCTCCTGCTGTCTCTTCTCCGGAACAACCTGAAAAAACTGACGAAAAAGGTACCTACGAGGAAGCTCATCAGGCTTTTGTCCAGCAGGATTGGCCGGCAGCCCAAAGCAAGTTCCTGGCATTTTTGGATCATTTTCCCAAGAGCAAGCTGGCGGATAACGCTCAATTCTGGATTGCGGAATCTTTCTTTAACCAGAAAAACTATGAGAAAGCGATCCTGGAATACGAGAAGGTAATTCAGAATTACCCCAAGGGAGACAAACTGACAGCAGCATTGTTGAAGCAGGCTCTCTCTTTTCATGCTATCGGCAGGATAAAGGAGGCTAAGATCCTTCTTAAGCAGGTAATCAAGAAAGCACCTGATTCCGAACAGGCCAGGATAGCTGAAAAGAAATTGAAATCCATAGATAAGGAAGAAGGAAGCCAATGATAAGAGCTTGATTGAATAGGACTTTCGATGTTTCCCTGAAAATCGTTATTCTTACCCTTTTCCTGGTTTATTCCTTCCCCAAATTTCTCCCCTCAGAAAAATCATAAGGGAATAGCGAAAATAACGTCTATAAAAACATTTATAATGACTTTATTTTTCATTCCATCATTATAAGGAGGGGGAACTCAAGATGGAAGGTCAGGTCAGTACGGAAAACAGCGACTCCACGAGTGGAAAAATCAGTGAGATATTAGAAGCCATCTGTGGATTGAACTGTGGGGATTGTCAATTTTACAAAGATAAATGCCTTGGTTGTCCAAAGCAAAAGGGAATCATGTTTTGGGGCAGATGTCCGATTTTTCGCTGTTGTGTTTATGAAAAAGGATTAGAATCCTGCGCTGTTTGCAGTCAGTTTTTATGTCAGAAATTCCTGGATCAAATCACGACCAGTATTGGGTTATAAGTTTTAATCAAGGGCTTTGGAAAACAGCTCATCAGTTAATGGTGCGGGCTTACCTTCACCATCCCGCTTTTTTTCTTTTCACTATTATCACACCTTTTTCACCGAATCGGAAAAGATAAAAACCAATTTTTAGTGGCCTGAATCTTTTTCGTGATCACCTTGGTAAAAATCTACCGAAATTTTAATATTGAACCTGATTATGCAATAAAACCTGTTTTGGTGATTTCGATTCAAGGTATTTACTACAGAAGTATCTGAGGTTGGGGAGGCTTGTCTATGAATGAAATCGAGGTAGAAGGCAAAGGCGGGAAGTTCGAAGTTAGCTGCTCATATATGGAAAGAGTTTTCTATGATTTATTTTATCCTCAAAAACCTTTGTTCTTTCCCCGGAAGAGAGGATGGTATCCTTTTACCAATGTCTATGAATTGAGCTCTGAGGTCATTATCGAAGTGGAATTGGCAGGACTCAGCCAACGTGACATTCAGATCGGGTACAAAGATGATTGCCTTGTGGTCTGGGGGCAGCGGAAGGAGAGAATGAAAGGGGAAAATGTCCTTTATCATCAGTTGGAAGTTGAATATGGCGTTTTTGAGCGGGTTATTCATATTCCCTTTAAGATTGACAGGGATGGAATACGGGGTTACTACGAAGACGGTTTTTTAACCATACGACTGCCAAAAGAATGTAGCAGAAAGCTGCACGAGAGTACGACTACTATAAGGGTTGGGGAGTAGCGTTGAGTGAAAGGAAGGTGTATAATAGTAAAAGCATAAATAATATCAAAGACTAAGATATCAGTATCCGAGGAAATGGACTCATGGAAATAAACGATATAGAAGATTATCACTTTGGTAAGATTGGCAGGGTAATCCCGGTTCAGCCATTAAAAAATACTATTGTTTTGCCGTATACGGCTTCACCCCTGGTGATCGGCAAGAAGAAGTCTGTAGCCGCAGTGCAGTCAGCTATGGAAAGAGACCGGATTATCGGAACGTTTTTAATCAAAGCAGAATCCTCCAAGGGAGAGGAAGTCGGTTTTGATGATGTCTATCATATAGGAACTGCCGTCGGCATTCTGAAACTGGTGAAAATGCCTGATTCAAGCCTCCGGCTTTTGGTTCAGGGGTTAAAAAAGATCCGACTGGGAGAGATTACTCAGACAGAGCCGTATTTGGTCGGCCAGATTGAAATCATCGAAGAAACCTACGTGAAGACCAATCGGACCGAGGCCCTGCTTCGGAACTTAAATGATAACTTTCAGCGGATCGTTGCCTTGAGCTCATATCTTCCTGATGAGCTGGGATCTGCGGTTTCCAATTTGGAAGACCCTTTCTCGATTGTTTACATGATCGCTTCCATTATCAACATCAAGGCCGAGGAGAGACAGCGGATACTGGAAACTGAGGGTCTGGAGTTGAAGCTCCAGCAACTATTGGCCTTATTGAACAAGGAAATACAAATTCTGGAACTGGGAGGAAAAATCCAGTCCGAAGTGGCTGACGAGATTTCCAAAAGCCAACGGGAATACTTCCTGCGGGAGCAGATGAAAGCCATTAAGAAAGAGCTTGGGGAAAGCAGTGCTCAGGAAGCGGAAGTCAAGGAATTGCGAGACCGGCTGGATGCTTTGGATCTTCCGGATGAAGTGCGGAGCGTAGCCGAAAAGGAATTAAGCCGGATGGAGACTATCCCCAGTGCAGCCCCGGAATATGTCGTGATTCGGACCTACCTTGACTGGTTGATGGACCTTCCCTGGCGGATATCGACCCAGGATAATTTGAATCTGGAAAGAGCCCGGCAAATTCTGGAGCATGACCATTATGATTTGAAGGAAGTCAAGGAACGGATGGTTGAATACCTGGCTGTACGCAAGCTCAAGCAGGATATGAAAGGGCCGATCCTGTGCTTTGTCGGTCCGCCGGGAGTAGGAAAGACTTCTCTTGGTCAGTCAATTGCCAAGGCCATGGGCCGCAAATTCATCCGCATGTCGCTTGGCGGTATACGGGATGAAGCGGAGATCAGGGGACATCGGAGAACCTATATTGGAGCCATGCCGGGAAAAATCCTGCAGAGCATCAAGCGGGTTGGAACAAATAACCCGGTTTTTATGTTGGATGAAATCGACAAGGTAGGGGTGGATTTTCGGGGTGATCCCTCCTCAGCCCTGCTGGAGGTCCTCGATCCGGAGCAGAATGTAAGTTTCATGGACCACTATGTCGATCTTCCCTTTGATCTGTCCGGCGTGCTGTTTATCGCTACTGCCAATGTACTGCAAACTGTTCATCCGGCTTTACTGGACCGGATGGAGGTTCTGCGGCTGCCTGGCTATATCAATGAAGAAAAGATCAATATTGCCAAAAATTATCTTATTCCCAAACAAATCGAGGCTCATGGTATCAAGGAGGAAAATATCTCGTTCGAGGATTCAGCCATTCAGGAAATCATTACCAGCTATACCCAGGAGGCTGGAGTGAGGAATCTGGAGCGGCAGATTGCCAGGGTTTGCCGCAAGGTAGCCTACAAGATAGCTACACGGGAGAACGGATTTCAACAGGAATTCATTAACCAGGAAAAGGTCCGGGAATATCTGGGGTCACCGAGAATTTTCCCGGAGGCCGCCCGGCGGACTTCTACGCCGGGAGTAGCCACTGGCCTGGCCTGGACCGAAAGCGGTGGAGATATTCTTTTTATCGAAGCCTTACGAATGCCCGGCAAGAAAGGATTGACTATTACCGGACAACTTGGCGAGGTCATGCAGGAGTCAGTCAAGACCGCATTATCGTATGTCCGATCCATTGCCAGCCGGTATGGAATCAAGGAGAACTTTTACGATCAGAGTGATCTGCATATCCATGTGCCAGCAGGTGCTATCCCGAAAGATGGACCTTCAGCCGGAACCGCCATCGCTACCGCTATTGCTTCTATCTTAAGCGGCCGCCCGGTGAAAAAAGAGGTGGCCATGACCGGAGAGGTCACTCTTGCCGGTCTGGTTCTGCCGGTTGGCGGCATTAAAGAGAAAGTCCTCGCTGCCAAGCGGGCAGGTATCAGGATGGTTGTTCTTCCTTTCCGGAACCGGGTCGATGTGGAGGAGATTTCTCCACAACTGATAGAAGGGATCGATTTTAAATACGTTGATCGAGTGGATGAAGTTCTGGACATCGCCCTGAGCGAGTGACGTAAGAGAACCACTCTCAAGCCGGAGGAGATATGCTCAAAGCAATCTCTCTTGCATTTGTCCCCATTTTTGTGGCTATGGACGCTGTGGGTGTATTGTCCGTGTTCATCGCCCTGACCCGAAGGCTGGCGAGAGCGGAGAGGCGTAAGATTATTCTTGAATCGATGATTACCTCTCTTGGGCTCTGCCTGGGGTTTATCTTTCTGGGAAAGGCGCTTTTCGCCTGGCTCGGCATCACCGGAGGGGATTTCATGGTGGCCGGTGGAATCATCCTTTTCATTCTGGCTATGGATGGCCTGATAACCCATGACAGGAGACGGGGAGTCCCGGTGGCAAAATATTCGGGCGTGGTTCCCATCGGCACACCTCTTATTGCCGGCCCTGCGGTTTTGACTACCCTGCTGATTCTGATGGATACCTATAGATTATCGGTAGTGATCAGTGCCGTAGCCCTCAATATCGCTTTAGTAGGCGTAGTCCTTGCCCTCTCGGACGTGATTCTATCGGTGATCGGCGAGGCAGGAGCTGAAGTTCTCTCCAGGATTGTCAATCTGTTCCTGGCAGCCATGGCCGTGATGATGATCAGGAAGGGTGTCAGGGAGCTTATTCTGCTTTCACGGTAGAAAATATCGACAACCAGGCAAGAGACTCACGTCACCGAAGGCTCGCTCTATTTTACCTGCTGGTTTCCAAGCTCTTCTTCAGATATGGTGTATGAGACACATTTACTTTTCTCGTTAGATATGGTTAATTAAGCGCTTACAGAGTAATGTGTATGTTCAAGTTATTCCCTTGAAATTACTTAAAACATCCAGTACACTATTTAATATTACTCCATTCTTAACAACTATGACGATGTCTGATATTGATATCCTCATCCTCGACCAGATGATTAAAAGTTTCGCCGGGAGGTATGACCAGCCCGAAAGAATGCTGAAGATAGACTGGCCCAGCTACCTCCAGTTCAACCACCTTGCGGGAGCCTGATTATGAGTGAAGAGAGAAGGATGTTGAACAAACTTGAAGTGTTGAACTTCCTTTCAGAACATAAGCAGGAGCTTATGGAGCGCTTTTCGGTTCGGAAGATCGGGCTGTTTGGGTCCTTCTGTCGTGACCAGGCCACCGAAGCCAGTGATATCGATATTCTGGTGAACCTTGACCAACCCACATTTGATCATTACCTGGATTTGAAGTTCTACCTTGAAGATAACCTGGGGCGGTCCGTTGACCTCGTCCTGGCTGATTCAGTCAAACCCCGCCTCAAGCCGGTTATCGCCCGTGAGGTAGTTTATGCGTGATTTCCGGCTTTATCTCGACGACATAATAGAAGCTATAAAACAAATTCGTTCCTACGTGCAGGATATGAGCATGGAGGCTTTTTCGAAGGATAGGAAAACGCAGGACGCCGTGGTTTGAAATCTTGAAATCATTGGTGAAGCAGCAGGCAAGCTGCCCGATGAAGTTTTGAAAAACGCCCCCCAAATCGAATGGCGCAAGATCAGATCGCTCCGCAATATCCTCGCCCATGAATACTTCGTGATCAACCTTACCATTGTCTGGGACGTGGTGCAAAACAAGCTGGGGCCGCTGGAAGCTGCCAGCCGTGGATTGTCGGCGAAAGCCTCGGAAACGGATGCGCCTTGAGGATTTGTAAAGGATTCATAGACAATGGCGAATTCAAGCAATCGAAGACAATTACCTATGTTCGGAGATAAAAAGCCGGAGTCACAGGAAGAAATCCTGGTACGTTAAAATGACCAAAAGATTCTACCTTTACGGAATTGGCGTCTGGTTTATCCTCCTGATACTGACGGTCATGTTCGGAGCATTCAGGGAGGCATTCTTTATTCCATACACCGGCATGAACGGCACCGTTGCACGGGCGATACTGCTGCCTGTGGCAATTGCATACACTCTCATAGTGACCTATCTGTTCTTGAAAAGAGCAAAAGGCTATACACAGAAAGATACGGTAATTCTTGGTCTTATGTGGCTGGTTCTGACTATAGGCTTTGAGTTCCTGTTCGGGCATTATATAATGGGCCATCCCTGGGAAGCACTGCTTGCGGACTATAATATCCTCGCAGGAAGGACATGGGGGCTGTTTCTTGTGACGATTGCTGTTGCTCCGGTGATTGTGCATAAGCACCTGATTAAGAGAGTATAAACCCTACAGGGTATTACCGGGAAAAGGTTTATTAATTCTTTAAAGGAATTGGCTTATTTATGACGTCTTTCAGGCTTGCTGCAATAAAAATTCTCAGGGAAGCAAAAGAGCCTCTGCATTATGAAGAGATAACAAACAGGGCCTTGGAGCAGAACCTTATTGAGACTTCCGGCGCTACTCCTGAAGCTTCCATGAACGCCCAGATCAGCACTGATATAAAGAACAAGAATGAAAGGGCTGCCTTTGTAAGGACTGGCAAGGGTTATTTTTCAATCAATCCCAATTATACGGAAGAGGAGCAGAAAGAGGAAGAGGAAGAGCAGGAAGAAATAGTAAAGGAAGACACAGAGAAGGTGAGTAGCTTGTATATTGGAAGAGCTGGCGAGCACCTTGTCGTCAGTGAACTTCTTTTCCGGGGCTATAATGCAAGCATAATGAGTGTTGATGAGGGCCTTGATATTGTGGCAACAAAGGAAGAGCGGCTATATAACATCCAGGTCAAGACCTCTACCGAGAACAAGTTCAATTATTATGTCTTTGACCTGCGCATAAGTTCCTTTGAAAAGCACAATAGAAATAACACATTTTATATCTTCGTCCTGAAAGGGCAAGCGACACATTTCCTGGTCCTTCCTTATGTTGAGATTCAGAAAAACATTGACCAGAAGAATATCCTGACCGTAAATAAAGGAACCAGGTACAGGGTTAATATCCGCATCAGGGATGAAAAGCTTTATCTGGGCAATATGGGGAATGAAATGGCTTACTATATGAATAATTGGGGATTGATAAGGTAAGGGATCAATTAAATTTTTGTGAGGGTGCTTTGAATGGCCAACAATAACAACGGAAAAGTCGAACTGGATTTTGTCCACAAGCTCTGGCAGGCAGCGGATAAGCTGCGGAACAACATGGATGCTGCTGAGTATAAGCATGTTGTCCTTGGGCTGATATTTCTGAAATATATCTCGGATGCTTTCGATGAGCTGCACAAAAAACTTACCGCTGATATGGTGAATGGGGCAGACCCTGAAGACCCCGACGAGTACAAGGCAGAGAATGTCTTTTATGTTCCACAGATAGCACGATGGTGTTATTTACAGAAGAATGCAAAACAGCCTGAGATTGGAAAGTTCATTGATGATGCAATGGACGAGATTGAAAAGGATAATACTACCCTGAAAGGTGTCCTGCCGAAAAATTACGCCCGGCCTGCACTTGACAAGCAGAGGCTTGGAGAGCTTATTGATTTAATCGGGACAATCGGCCTTGGGGATTCTGAGAACAGAAGCAAGGATATCCTGGGCAGGGTTTATGAGTATTTCCTGGGCCAGTTTGCTGATGCGGAAGGTAAAAAAGGCGGCCAGTTCTATACTCCAAGATCCATAGTCAAGGTGCTTGTCGAGATGCTTGAGCCTTACAAGGGCAGGGTCTTTGATCCCTGCTGCGGCTCCGGCGGGATGTTCGTCCAGAGCGAGAAATTCATCGAGGCGCACGGCGGCAGGATCGGTGATATCTCCATTTTCGGCCAGGAATCAAACCAGACCACATGGCGGCTGGCCAAAATGAACATGGCAATCAGGCGGATTGATGCAAATATCCAATGGGGGGATTCCTTCCATAATGACCTGCACAAGGATTTGAAGGCAGATTTTATCCTTGCCAATCCCCCCTTCAATGACAGCGACTGGAGAGGGGATTCTTTAAGGGAAGATATCCGGTGGAAGTATGGTGTGCCGCCTGTCGGGAATGCCAACTTTGCCTGGGTACAGCAGTTCATCTATCATCTTGCTCCGACCGGGATAGCTGGGTTTGTCCTTGCCAATGGCTCAATGTCCTCGAACACCTCAAACGAGGGCGAGATACGGAAAAACATAATCGAGGCTGATATTGTCGATTGTATGGTAGCTTTGCCATCGCAGTTGTTTTTCAATACCATGATTCCTGCCTGTCTCTGGTTTATTGCCCGTAACAAACAGAACCATAAGTTCAGGGACAGGAGAGGTGAGGTCCTTTTCATCGATGCCCGGAACATGGGCCAGATGGTTGACAGAAGGCACAGGGAGCTTACTGATGAGGAAGTGGCAAAGATTGCGGGGACTTATCATGCCTGGAGAGGCGAAGGCGGCAAGGAAGGCGTCGAATATGAGGATGTGCCGGGATTCTGCAAGGCTGCCAAACTGGATGAGATAAGGAAGCATGGACATATCCTGACTCCCGGCAGGTATGTCGGGGTTGCTGAGGAAGAGGAAGATGATGAAGTCTTTGAGGAAAAGATGAAGCGCCTGACCTCGGAGCTTGCGGAGCAGATGAAGGAGTCGGTGAGGCTTGATGAGGAGATAAGGAAGAACTTGGAGGGGATTGGGTATGGGGTTTAACATGAATGGCACTTACATAAGAATTAGTAATTCTCCCGCAGAGACGCTGAGACGCAGAGGATATCATTGAAAAGTAAAAGTAAAATAAGTTCCTCCTTGTGCCTTTTTACTTTTTGCTTGCTTCCAGG